>JBGYFE010000058.1:0-11123 GCA_041819925.1 Capnocytophaga sp. | reverse complement strand
TCTTGAAAATCACTTTCCAAAATTGCAAAACAAAATCATTTCGGGTGATTTTTTGAAATTCGATATTGTGTCGTATTTTAAAGAACCTTTCGCGATTATTGGGAATTTTCCGTATAACATTTCATCACAGATAGTCTTTAAAATGTTGGATTTGCGAGACTACATTCCTGAGTTTAGCGGTATGTTTCAAAAGGAAGTTGCTGAACGTATTTGTGAAAAAGCAGGAAGCAAAACATACGGCATTTTATCGGTTTTGGTGCAAGCGTTTTACGATGCGGACTATTTATTTACGGTGTCAGAAAATGTGTTTAATCCGCCGCCGAAAGTAAAAAGTGGAGTTTTACGATTGGTTCGAAAAGAGAATTTCCATTTGGATTGTGATGAAAAACTATTTTTCTCGGTAGTGAAAACAGCTTTTCAACAAAGACGTAAAACATTGAGAAACAGTTTAAAATCGTTTATAAATTCAGAAGAATTAAAAGTAAAAACCGTTTTTGACAAACGCCCCGAACAACTTTCGTGGGAAGAATTCGTGGAAATCACAAAAATGATTGGGGTGCAGTAGGCAAAGTTCGCGAGATAGGCGCGAACTGCAAACTCACACCGGCAATAGGGTAAATCACAGATTAACAAACTATTGCCTATTACCTAACTCCTATTGCCTAATGTTGGAATAAAACAATATTGTTGCGTTTTGCCCCGCGTTAGGGATTGCAGTGGAAATCCTTTTTGTGAGCGCAGTGTAACGAAGCAAAACAAAAAGATTGAAACGGAAAGCCCGACCCGAAGGGGAACGCCCTAATAAAAAAATTAAAAATCAGTTGTTTAACGCACATATAATACTGTATGGCTACATTCAAACTAACGGACGAACTCATTGAGCAAATTGAAATGCTCATCGCTGAAAAACGCAACCGAGAATTGGAAACGCTTCTGGGCGATTTGCACTATGCCGATATTGCCGAAATCATTCACGAACTGAATACCGATGAGGCAATTTACATCATTCGTTTGATTGATACGGATAAAACAGCTGATGTTATCACGGAATTAGATGAAGAATTTCGGGATAAAATTTTAGATAAACTTTCCGCCAAAGAGATTGCCGATGAGCTAATCGAATTGGACACGGACGACGCAGTGGACATCATTTCGGAACTTCCTGAAAACCGAAAAACGGAAGTTATTTCATATATCGAAGATGTTGAGCACGCTCGTGACATCGTTGATTTGCTTCGATATGACGAAGATACCGCCGGAGGATTGATGGCAAAAGAATTGGTAAAAGTCAATGAAAATTGGAATGTTCTCAAATGTGTCAAAGAAATGCGGGAACAAGCCGAATTTGTCAAACGTGTACACTCAATTTATGTGGTTGATGACAATGATGTTCTCAAAGGAAGGCTCTCTCTTAAAGACTTATTAACCACTTCAACTCGTTCCAATGTTAAGGATATTTACATTCCGAAAGTGGATTATGTGTATGTTACTGACACAGCGGAAGATGTGGCTCGGATTATGTCAAAATATGACTTGGAAGCCATTCCCGTAGTTGATGAAATGAAGCGTTTGGTGGGGCGTATTACCATTGACGATATCGTGGACGTTATCAAGGAAGAAGCCGAAAAGGATTATCAATTGGCAGCGGGGATTACTGATGATGTTGAGGCTGATGACAATATTTGGAAACTGACCAAAGCTCGCCTACCGTGGTTACTTATCGGAATGTTTGGCGGGCTGGGAGCAGCAAGCATCATCAACGGATTCCAAGATGCGATGAACACCTATCCTATTTTATTGATATTCATTCCGTTAATTCAGGCTACCGCTGGAAATGTAGGTGTACAATCATCGGCAATTGTGGTGCAAGGATTAGCTAACAACACCATTGACAGCCAAGTTTGGGGACGACTTCTGAAAGAATTTTTGTTAGGACTCATTAATGGATTAGCAATTGCTGCCATTGTGATTTTTGTAAGTCATTTTGCTTTCCAAGCGGATTACATTATCAGCGTAACTGTTGCCGTCGCTTTGGTTACTGTAATTGTCAATGCCGCCATCATCGGAACTTTTATTCCCATTTTTTTGCACAAAAGAGGCATTGACCCCGCAGTGGCAACAGGTCCGTTTATCACAACAAGTAATGATGTTTTAGGTATTCTTATTTACTTTTCGATTGCAAAAATTATTTTAGGATTTTAGTGTACTTATTTTTTGTTATCTAAAACGTTTTCATTCAGAAGTAAAAATTATTTTCTTTGTCCAGCATTTTTCAAAAATCTTTATTTTCTTCGTTTTTTATTTCCAAATAAAAATCGTACTTTTGCCCGTTAGAATTTGAAACAACTACTTAAATAATGGCTAAAACCAAATATATCTTCGTAACAGGAGGCGTAAGTTCTTCCTTAGGTAAAGGAATTATAGCTGCTTCGCTCGCTAAATTATTGCAAGCTCGTGGTTATCGAGTTACTATTCAAAAATTTGACCCATACATCAATGTTGACCCAGGAACGCTTAATCCGTATGAACACGGAGAATGTTTTGTTACCGAAGATGGTGCAGAAACGGATTTAGATTTAGGGCACTATGAGCGTTTTTTAAACGTTCATACTTCACAAGCAAACAACGTAACTACGGGGCGGGTATATCAAAGTGTGATTGAAAAAGAGCGTCGGGGCGAGTTTTTAGGAAAAACGGTACAAGTTGTTCCGCACATTACCAACGAAATTAAGGAACGTATCCAAATTTTAGGAAAAACAGGCGAATATGATATCGTCATCACTGAAATTGGGGGAACGGTCGGTGACATTGAATCGCTTCCGTATATCGAATCTGTGCGGCAATTGCTGTGGGATTTGGGCGAAAACAATGCCATCGTAGTGCATTTGACCTTAGTTCCTTTCCTTGCAGCTGCGGGTGAGCTCAAAACCAAACCGACGCAACACAGCGTGAAAACATTGATGGAAAGCGGTATCAAAGCCGATATTTTGGTATGTCGCACAGAACACGAACTTTCTGATGATTTGCGTTACAAATTAGCGCTTTTCTGCAACGTAAAACGGGAAGCTGTCATTCAATCCATCGATGCTTCGACCATTTACGATGTGCCCAATATGATGCTTTTGGAAGGATTAGACCGAGTTGCTCTCAAAAAATTGGCTCTTCCTGATAAAAATGAACCCGATTTAACACAATGGAACGCTTTCCTGCAACGACATAAAAATCCAAAAAATCGAGTTAAAATAGGTTTGGTTGGGAAATATGTAGAGTTGCAAGATTCTTACAAGTCTATTTTAGAGGCTTTTATTCACGCAGGGGCGGAAAATGAAGTCAAAGTAGATGTAGAAAGCATTCATTCTGAGCATTTAGATGAAGATAATATCCGTGAAAAACTCGGGCATTTAGACGGTGTGCTTGTAGCACCAGGTTTTGGCGGACGAGGCATTGAAGGAAAAATCAAAGCCATTGAATTTGTACGGAAAAATAAAATTCCGTTTTTAGGTATCTGCTTAGGAATGCAAATGGCGGTGATTGAATATGCTCGTAATAAAGCGAATTTAACCAATGCCAATTCCACAGAAATGAATCCCGATACAGAATTTCCGGTTATCAGTTTGATGGAAAGCCAAAAGGAAATTACACACAAAGGAGGCACAATGCGTTTAGGAGCTTGGGACTGTAAATTGCTCAAAAACAGCCATATTTACGAGGCTTATGGTAAAGAAAACATTTCAGAGCGCCACCGTCATCGCTATGAGTTTAATAACGATTACAAAGAAATATTGGAAAAAGCAGGAATGCGTTGCACAGGAGTCAATCCCGATACCGGTCTGGTAGAAGTGATTGAGTTGCAAGACCATCCTTGGTTTGTGGGCGTACAATATCACCCAGAATACAAAAGTACGGTTGCCAATCCACACCCTCTGTTTGTGGCTTTCGTAAAAGCAGCTTTGAAGTATAAAATCAATAAGAAATAGACAAAGGTGAAATTTTAATTTTGAGAAAATACTCTAAATCACCTTTATAAAGAAGATGTTTTTCATATCCTGACCTATCAATGGAAGATGGTGCGATAGTTGGTCTTTTTACGAATCCGTAAAAAATCTATTTATCAGAAAAATCTTCTGTATTTGTTTATAATTTTTATCTTTGCAAAACTTTTTTCAGATGAGTGCGAGTATTCTGACTTATTTTGAGAGCATAGATTAGTTTACCAAACAATTAAAACATATCAATAAAATTTTCAATGGAAGAAAAAAAAATAGACTTTAAAACCATTATCGGATTTACGCTTATTTTCGTATTGCTTCTGTGGGTGATGTACAACAATCAGCCCACAGCCGAAGAGTTAGCAAAGCAAAAAGCTGAGAGAGAGCGTATTGAATCAGAAAAAGCCAATCAAAATGCAACGGCTACTACACCATCAAATGACAAAATCACAGCATTTCCGACGGATTCTGTGGCTTTGGCAAACTATAAATCATCATTAGGAGCGTTCGCATATTCAGCTTCACTTCCTTCTGCCAAAGATGAAGTTACAGTCATTGAAAACAAAGACATCAAGCTGACTATCAGCAATAAAGGTGGGCAAATCCAAGAAGTTTTCTTAAAAGAATTCAAAACGTACGATAAAGAAAGTTTGTACTTGATTAAGGACAAAAACGCTTCGTTTTCACTGAATTTTACAACTTCGCAAAATCAAAACCTAAACACAAAAGACCTTTACTTTGAGCCGTCTGTTTCTGAAAACAGTGGTGCAAAAGTTCTTTCGATGAAGCTGAAAACCTCTGAAAATCAATATTTGGAATACGTTTATACACTTCCAAAAGAAGGCTATATGATTGATTTTACAGTGCGTTCGCAAGGTTTTTCAAACGTAATTGATTCGTCAAAATCCATTTCATTAGATTGGGGGCTAAAAGCCCGAAGAATGGAAAAAAGCGTAACTTACGAAAACCGTTACACTCAATTAACCGTTCAGTATGAAGAGGATAAGATTGAGCGTATGAGCGAAGGTGGAGATGACATTGGAGAGGAGAAAAACATACGTTGGGTGGCTTTCAAACAGCATTTATTTTCTTCGATATTAATTTCTGATAATCCGTTTGCAAGCGGAAAATTTGAGTCGAAAAACTTGGTGGAAGATGAAGGCAAAGACGTGAAATTCACCAAAGACTACGTAACACAAATTCCGATTACAGCAAAAGGTGGGGAAATTAGCGAGTCGTTGCATTTTTACTTCGGTCCAAGTGATTACAACATCTTGAAAAAATATGAAAAATACCAATTAACGGATTTGATTCCGTTGGGCTGGGGAATTTTTGGTTGGTTGAACAAGTTTTTATTTATTCCGCTTTATAACGTTCTTACACAGTATTTTTCAGTAGGAATTGCCATCATTTTGATGACTATCATTGTGCGTTTGTTACTTTCGCCTATGGTGTATAAATCGTACATCTCTCAGGCAAAAATGAAAGTTTTGCGCCCTGAAATTACTGAAATTAATGAGAAATACAAAGAACCAATGAAACGTCAGCAAGAAACAATGGACTTGTACCGCAAAGCAGGCGTAAATCCGCTAAGTGGTTGTATTCCTGCGTTGTTGCAATTGCCTGTGTTCTTGGCTCTTTTCAACTTTTTCCCAACCGAATTTGGTTTGCGTCAAAAAGGATTTTTATGGGCTGATGACCTTTCATCGTATGATGCGGTTTTTGAACTTCCATTTTCAATTCCTTTCTACGGAAGCCATTTCAGTTTGTTTCCTTTCTTGGCTTCGGTTGCGATTTTGATTTACTCGCTGATGACAATGGCGCAAAGTGTGCAACCACAACAACCTGGAATGCCAAATATGAAATTTTTGATATACTTATCGCCAATAATGATGTTGTTTTTCTTTAACAACTATGCCAGCGGATTGAGTTTGTATTATTTCGTGTCGAATTTGCTAACTATTTTCATTATGTTAGCAATCAAATATTGGATTATTGACGAGAAAAAAATTCACGCACAAATCGAGGAAAACAAGAAAAAACCGAAAAAAGAAAGCAACTTCCAACGCAAGATGCGAGAAATGATGGAGCAAGCCGAAGCGCAACGCAAGGCACAGCAAAAGAAATAAGAAAACAAAAAGTTTCCTGTTCAGGAAACTTTTTTGCTTTTGGGTTGAACGCTTTTGAGCATAATCGTTATGTTCTGAAACCAACCCAAACAATTAACTTCATAATATTTGACTTATGATACAAAAAACCAACAAAATTATAAGACTTTCAGCTTTGTTCTTCTCATTTGTTTGTTCATCACCAGCACAAATTGTAGATGAAGAAAAAGTGAATATCAATGATAAAACATCTCTGAAAGCAATCAATCCAACGGACACTATCCAGCTTCCGCAAAAAATAATGATTAACTGTGGCTGTCGCAATAACAAAAATTACCCTCCCCCACTTTACTTTATTGGAAAGAAAGAAATTAGCATAGAAAAGCTTAAAGAAATAGACCTCGAATCAATTAAAAGTCTTTTCGTTATAAGAGGAGAAAAGGCTGTGCGAAAATATGGAAAACGAGCTGAAGGAGGTGTTATTGTGCTAAAAATAAAGAAATGAAAAATCGCAAAAAAAATAAACCCCTGCAATATCAAATTGACAGGGGTTTTTTATTACTAATGAAAAAAACTATTTCACGCCGTGCATCATTCGTAAAATGGTTTTATTCAAGGCTATCATAGCTAAACCGAACACAATTACCGTAGCAGAAATTGCCGTAAAAATGACGCTGGGACCGTATTTTTCAGTGATAGATGATATTTGTCCTGCTAAAACACCAGCAAAGAACGATGCCATTGTCCAGAAGCCCATCAGTAACGATGCCAACTTCACAGGAGACAATTTACTCACCATAGAAAGTCCAACGGGTGATAAGCAAAGTTCAGCTATCGTATGAATGAAATAAGTAATCAATAACCACCATACGCTTGCTTTGATAGCTGTGTCTTGCGGATCAACTCCGATGCTACCACCTCGTTCAAAGATAGCTCCTATCATAAAGAAAAAGCCCACTCCTAAAAGAATCATTCCTAAGCCCATCTTAACAGGGGTTGATAGTTTTTGTCCCATTTCAGATGTCCAAAATATAGAGAATATAGGAGCCAAAGTGATAATAAACAAAGGATTAACCGCTTGAAACCACGAAGTAGGAATTTCCCATCCTCCGATATTTCTGTTTATAAAATCTTGGGTGTATAGATTAATGGAAGCTCCTGCTTGCTCAAATCCTGCAAAGAAGAGAATAGCAAAGAAAAAGAATATAACAATAACAGCGATGCGTTCTTTTTCTTCTTTGCTAAGTGGTTTATTAGCTTCCTCTGCTGAAACAGTAACTTTCTTAGAACCAGCTGGTACAACCCCTAAGTTACCTAAATATTTAGGAGCTAACAACACATACAAAATTTGTCCTACTAAAATTCCCACAGCTGAAGCTAAAAATCCGTAACGATATCCGTAAGAGATGATAGTTCCATTTTCTTTTACAGCGAAAACATCATCTGTAAGGTAACCGATAAGTAGTGGCGCTAAAAATGCCCCTAAATTTATCCCCATATAAAAGATAGAATACGCCGAATCTAAACGTTTATCGCCTCTTTCATACAAACCTCCTACCAATGCTGCAATATTGGGTTTAAAAAATCCGTTACCAATGATTAGTAGCACAAACCCAACATAGAAAGCTAAACGACCGAATGATTGTCCTTTTTCTATGAACAATTCGGGTAAAAAGAGTGTGAATTGAGCAACAACCATAAAGAGCCCTCCGATAAGAATTGCCTTTCGTTGCCCTAAATACTTATCTGCTAACCACCCTCCGATAAGCGGTGTAAAGTAAGTAAGCCCTGTTGCCCAACCATATATGCTGGTTGCCAACACTTTGTCATAGCCTAAACCTCCACTGAGCCAAGCCTGTGTAAGGTATAACACCAAAATACCCCGCATTCCGTAATAGCTGAAACGCTCCCACATTCCTGTGAGGAAAATTAAATACAACCCTGTTGGGTGTCCTTTTTTTTCTATTCCTGTATTCATAAAATATATATAATTATAATTTTTTTCTACTCTGTAAAACGTCCTTTTGTATTAGCAGTGAAGCATCGCTTTTCCCAATAATAATTGTTAAATTGAGATATAATACATTACGCTTCCACTTATATCCCACTGAAACAGCCCGCAAGGTACGAAAAAATATTTAAAATATAAAAAAACTTTTGTGTTTTATTTAACAAAATAATTTTGGTGCATTTCTGATATATGCAATTTACCTCGCCAAGAGTATATTAAAATCTCTATTTATCATTTCACTCCCTTTTCTTTCAATGCGCGATTTAGTGATTTGAGAATTGAAAGCCCAATGAGAGTTGCTAAAAGTAACAATCCGAAATTTACCAAAAAGAAATACGATTTGTGTTCGTATCCGTACCACATTCCGGCAAGTACGCCCGAAAGTTTATTCCCGATGGCTGTTGATAAGAAAAATCCGCCCATCATCAAGGCTGTAATTCGTGGAGGAGAAAGTTTTGACACCAACGAAAGTCCCATAGGTGAAAGACATAATTCCCCTACGGTAATGACACCATAAGCAGCAACCAACCAAAATGCGGGTGCTTTTATCATTCCGTTTTCAGCTGCATATACAGCTCCTACCATCACCAAGCAACTCAGTGCCGATATGAACATTCCAAGTACAATTTTGGAAGGAGTTGTTGGTTCTTTACCTCTTTTACGTAAATACATAAAAGTACCTACAACAACCGGAGTTAAAACAATTACCCAAAACGGATTTATCGATTGAAATAACTCTGGATTATATAAAAACACTTTTTGAGTAGGATTAGCTTCTAATTCAGCGCGTTGTTCTTTCGGAATATTACGAAAATACACATCTTTTCCTACTTCTTTCAAAGGCTTATTTTCTGCATCTTTAACAATACGATAAGATTCATCATATTGTGTTGTTTCTTTATCTTGATATGTTTTAACTTCAACTAAATAAGCTGATTCAAGAGGTTTTTCCAAAGCTGTTGGCACACTTCGGTCAGTATAATATTTTGCCCAAGTGGTAAGTACAGTTCCGTTTTGTTTAAACACTGCCCAAAACATCAAACTTACGGCAAAGATTGCTAACAACGCACCAATAGAACGCTTATCGGTTTGGTTGGCACGTATAAATAACGAAACATAAAAAAATACTACCGGAATACAAGCAAAAATAAACGCATCTGTACTGTCACTTCCTAAAATGTTATTTGGAATCACCCAACCGATTCCTCCTGCAATGATTGCTGGTAAGAATACTTTAATGAGAACCGAAGAAATAGTGGTATCGCCTTCTTGTACCGGTTTTAAAACATTTGCGTGAGCGATGTGTTTTTTTCCTAAGCTAAAAATAAAAAGCCCTAAAAACATTCCAATTCCCGCAGTGATAAACGCTTCACTCCACCCAAATTTGTTACGCATAAATGCCGCAATAATATTACATACAAACGCACCAATATTTATCCCCATATAGAAAATATTATACCCTGCATCTTTGTTTTCTTTATATTGGTCTTCTGAATATAAATTCCCTAAAAGTGTTGAAATACTTGGCTTAAAAAATCCATTTCCTACGATAATGCAGCCCATCGATACATAAAACATCACAACATCATTAAAGAGTCCTAATCCTATATATCCTAAACCCATTAACGCTCCACCGATATAAATAGCTTTGACATATCCTAACATTTTATCAGCCAAAAATCCACCTAAAAAAGGAGTTAAATAGGTCAATGCAATAAACGTTCCGAAAATATCATACGCTTTTCTATCATCAATTTCCAATCCACCCGTAAGTTTAGGGTCAATCATATATAAAACAAATATACCGAGCATTAAATAATACCCGAATCTTTCCCACATTTCTGTGAAAAATAAATAATAAAGTCCTTTGGGGTGTTTTTTGTTATTAGTCATTGTATGTAAAATTAGTTATTCCATTCAAATATACTTATTTTTAATAGTAAAAAAGTATATTTTACTTCAAAAATTTTATAATAATAATTCATATTGCAACAATTATTCAAATCATTGCTCAAAATTATAAAATTTAGTATTTTATATCTAAAATTCAGTAAGAAAACCGAAACAAAGTCTGTAAAAAATTTTTACAATTTCAAATTTTTATGTATAAAATTAAATTGTATTTTCAATCACCTATTGTATTTTAATTTTTTGCAGCTTTTACAAATTCATTCAGATTGTTATATAACGAAACCCACTCATTTGCATCAAACATCAACGTAATAAAATCTAAAAATCGACGTAAATCTTTCTCTAATTCACTACGCTGCTTTGTTGCAGAGGTAATTTTACGAAGTTCTGCATTGGCTTGAACTTGTTCGTTGTAATACAATTTAAATTCTTCGTGTTTTGATTTTAAATTTTCAAAAGCTACTTCAAGCGACAAATTTCTCAAATGATTTTGATTCTCTTCGGTTGAAAGCGCTTCAATAAGTTTCCCTAATTGAACCGTTTGTTCGGCATACGAAAGCTGGTCTATTTTAAGTCCGTATAATTTAAGTTGTTCATACAAAGCAACTGCATCATTAATATTAGGAGCAGAAGAAACACGAATGTAACCTGAAAGAAATAGCTTAATATCTGAAAAAGCCTTATCACGTTCTTTATCAGCTTGGGCTACTGTTTTTCCCTTACCGCTAAATACTTGTTTAGAGACAACAGCATAATACTTTTCATACGATGCTTCTAATTTTTTCATAAATAAATGCTCTTTCGCTTCGTTAATATCCGATTGTTTTACAGCTTCAATTACACGTTGTGCAAGAGCCGCTAAATCTTTTGTTGATAATTTTCTGTAATTTACTTTCATATTTAAATATTTTTTGATTATAATACTTTATTACTTATAATTTATTTAGTAATTTACATTTTAAAATATTTATTTCACTCAATGAAATGTATTTAATTCATCAATTTAAACTAATATCACAAATCGATATAAATTAAAATAAATAATTTAAATTTAACTCACTCAATGAAACATATTTAATTTACCAATTTAAATTTACTTCATTC
>JBGYFE010000057.1:0-11292 GCA_041819925.1 Capnocytophaga sp. | reverse complement strand
TAAAAGTGTTGTGCTCTACCAGCTGAGCTACCAAGTCATCAATTCTCCTATTACCGAATTGCGGGTGCAAATATATGACATTTTTTTTATTCCACAAGAAAAAAATATACTAATTTTGCGAAGTGAAATATGTTTTTAATTTAACATTCTAAAAAACAATTTATTAGATATGAAAATAATTTTATTAGGATATATGGGAAGTGGAAAGTCCACGCTCGGAAAAGCATTGGCAAAACAGAAAAAACTTCCGTTTATTGATTTAGATCACTACATTGAGCAGCAGGAAAATACGTCTATTAAAGAAATTTTTAAAGAAAAAGGGGAAATTTATTTCCGGCAGAAGGAAACCTTTTATTTGGAAACGTTGTTGAAATCAGATGAGAGTTTTGTTCTGGCAGTTGGTGGAGGTACGCCTTGCTTTGGAAACAATATGCAAAACATTATCAAAGCCACAAAAAATACAATATATTTGAAATACAGCCCTCAGGCATTGACTGAGCGGCTTCGTTTAGAGAAAAATAACCGTCCTTTGATTGCCGATATTCAAGAGGAAGATTTGGAAGAATTTATCCGAAAACATTTGTTTGAGCGCAATCTGTTTTATAGTCAAGCGAATCATATCGTTGTTATGGACGGTTTGTCGCTTGATGAAAGTTTGGAAAAGTTAAATATAATTATAGATTTTAAAGAAGGAAAATAGTTGTAATTTCTTGCGGAATAATCGTAAAACATAAAAGTCTTAATGATTATCTGTTTTGAAACATAATCAGTAAAAACAATATGTTATAAGTTTTGAAGATATTTATTTTAAATAATGTAAGGACGTATTTCAATTTCTTTGGTTTTTCAAGTCGCCTTTACAAGAAAACCAAACAATTATTATATAAAAACGGATAATCATCAAAGCCTTTTTTGATTTTGAAAAAAGTAATTTGTTGAAATATTTAGAATTTTGAGTTTGTAGGTAGAGGTTTTTATTTTTTTTTACTTACGTAACCAATGGAAATTTGAAGGTTATGTTGTTTCTGACTGTTGGGCGGTTAGTGATTTTATGCAATATCATAAAACACATACAGACGATTTGACAGCTGCTGTTGATGCTCTGCGTGCGGGAACGGATTTGGAATGTGGTAATCTGTATCAATTATTGCAAGAAGGAGTTCAAAAAGGCTTGCTTTCTGAACGAGATATAAATGTTTCTTTAGAACGTACTTTCACCATATTGTTTCGTTTAGGAATGTTCGACTTGCAAGAAAAAGTGCCTTATGCAAGCATTGGGCGAGAGGTTATTGAGTGTAAAGAACATAAGCAACACGCCTACAAAATGGCACAAGAGTCAATTGTTTTAATGAAAAATGAAAATCATTTGTTGCCTCTCAAAGCCTCAAAAATAAAACGTATTGCCCTTATTGGACCTAATGCCAACAATGAGAAAACTCAATTAGCAAATTATTTTGGGACACCTTCTGAAATAATAACTCCCTATGAAAGTCTTTTAAAACGTTTTGCTGATAAAATTCAGATAGATTATTTTCCAGCTACGGGCATTGTTGATTATTTGAAAGAAGATTTTTCTTTTTCTCAAATAGTTTCAAAGGCTCGTAAAGCAGATGTTATTATTTTTGTAGGAGGAATTAGTGCTGATTATGAAGGTGAAGCGGGCGATGCTGGTGCGGGAGGATATTTCGGTTTTGCCAGCGGCGATCGTACAACTATGGCTCTTCCGAAAGTGCAAACGGAATTATTAAAAGCATTGAAGAAAACGGGACAACCGATTGTTTTGGTAAATATGTCGGGATCGGTAATGCATTTTGAATGGGAAAATCAAAATATTGACGCCATTCTTCAAGCGTGGTACGGAGGGCAAGCGGCAGGTGATGCTATTGTAGATGTGCTTTTCGGAGACTACAATCCCGCAGGACGAATGCCTCTGACAACCTATAAAAGTGATGCAGACCTTCCTTCATTTGAAGATTATAGTATGTCTGACCGCACATATCGATATTTCAAGGGAGAAGTTCTTTACCCATTTGGTCACGGATTGAGCTATACAAAATTTACATACACTCCATTACGCCTGAAAAGTGTTGCCCCGACCGGAACTTCCGTTGAGATTAGTGTTACAGTGACTAACAAAGGAAAACGGAAAGGAGATGAGGTAGTGCAATTATACGTAACTCATTTACAAAATGATTGGCATTCTGTCCCTATTTGTGCACTCAAAGGATTTCAGCGGATAACTCTCGAAGCGGGTGAGTCAAAAGAAGTTGTTTTTACATTATCGCCTGAAGAACTCGCCCTGACCGATGTGCGAGGTAATTTGATACAAAAAGCTGGAAAAGTAAAAATTTTTGTAGGAGGCGGACAACCTAAATATGCCATAGGAAGTGAAGCTCAATTGCAAATTACCGGAAATGATTATCAGATTTTTTAATTTTATTTTTCCTTGAAAAAGAAACTGTTCAAAAGTTATTTCTTATTTTACAAACTCTAATTAAAGAGTTTAAAAATAATATTTTAAACAAAATAAAATGTTTTCTTGAACAGTTTCCTTTTTGAATTATTCAAAAAAAAGACTATTTTTCTTCTGGGTAGAGCAAGTCATCAAGCACTGTAAACTCTACATTTTTGTTATCGTCAATGTGATATTTCAAAAGTAGTTCGCCCCAAATAGCACCATCAGAAAAATCGCAAATAATCCACTTATGATTTAAAATTTTAATTTTATTAGTTTGAAACAACTTATTTTTGGGTTCAAAACGAATCAACGGATGTTTTCCTTTGGCGGTATTGGTTTTCAATATGGCAGAGGTTATCAATTCCGAAGCATTGTCAATTCCCATTTCAGCAAAATAGTCTTGGGCATAGCTATTGTCTTGAAGGTCAAAATATTGCAATTCGCTTTTTTCAATAACCAACTTACGGATTGAATCCAAAAGCATTTGTTTGTCATCTACTGAAACAGATGTAGATGATTGATTTTCAGATACTTTTTCTGTTTCAACTGTTTTTGTTTCTTTTTGTGTGAATAGATACACATTCAAAAGAGCCGAAGCAACAAAAAGCACGATAAAAATTTTTTTACTCATTGTTAAAAGGTTTTTGTTTGTTAAGATTTATGATTTTCAATACATTATGATTTCTTAAATATGAATGCAATATGTGCCGATTTACCAAAGAATCAGGAAGAGGCGTTACTAAGTTTTTGATGATTTCTAACTGTGAAAGTTGATAATTCAAATTGAAAAAACCATACCCTTTGATTGCTCCATCAACGATAAGAATAAGGCTTTTCTCATCAACTGTTCTGCCTTTATCAATGATAACAACATCTTGATTTACAAATCCGTAGTTAATCAGAACTTGCTCTGCTCGATGGTTATATTCGTCAATAGGTTCAAGCTCTATGCAAGCTCCTTTGCATTTTTTAATGGTGTAATTATGGCAATTTTTTCGGGCTTGTGAAAGATTTTGTAGTTTTGGACATAATTGAAATTCTTCCGTGATTTGATACAGAAAATTTTGAGCTTGATGATGCGTTTCAAAAGTAGTTATGAAAGTTTCATTTGTTCCAAAAAGTTCAGTTGCAAAACAAAGATAGCCAGCGGTGTTAAAATGCGCCGTTAAAATATAGTTGATGTTAAGCGTTTTATTTCGGTCTTTTCGGTTGCATTTCGGATTATTTAATTGAATTTCTTGAATTTCTTTCAATCTGGCTATCAGTTCATTGCCTGTTTCTTCATAGGTAACTTTGTGTGTGTGGCGTTGCAAAAAACTATCTCGTTTGATTGAAGAGGCAAAGTGTTGATTAACACGCTTTTTGATGTTTTTATGCTTTCCGATATAAATAATTTTCCCGTCTTTATTATGCATATAATATACACCAAGTCGCTCAGGAAGTTCATCTACAATCCGAATGTGCCTGATTGCCATTTCTTGCTGTGAATCATTCTTGACTGAGGCTGTAATAATATCTTTTTTAGAATCTTTTTCAAGAAGATATTTAAAAAGTTTCACTGTTGCCAAAGCATCACCTGAGGCTCTATGTTGTTCACTTACAGGAATTCCCAATGAGCGAGCTAATTTTCCAAGACTATATGATTCTTTTCCCGGAATGAGCTGTTGAGCAAGTTCAACTGTGCATAACGAAGTTCGTGAAAAATAATATCCTAAACGTTGAAATTCGGTTTGCAAAATGCGATAATCAAAATTAGCATTGTGGGCTACAATAATGCAATTTTCAGTAATTTCAATAATTCTTTTGGCTATTTCATAGAATTTTGGTGCATTTCGCAGCATTTTATTATTAATTCCTGTGAGTTTGGTAACAAATGCTTGGATTTCCCGCTCTGGGTTTACCAACGAAATGAATTGGTCTGTAATTTCGTGTCCATCAAAACGATAGATAGCAATTTCAGTAATGCCTTCTTCATTATATTTTCCACCTGTGGTTTCTATGTCAAGAATTGCGTACAAAATTCAACTGAATTTTTTTGGATTTGATATTGAGAATAAGTGTTTTTGATTTTTTTTTGAGTAAAAATTACGAGCAAAAATAAAAAAATCATCAGATTATTTCAAACAAAAAAGTGAAAAGTAAAATTTTATTTCACTTTCCACTTCTGAACTTTTTGTTTTCACCATTATCTTAGCGAACTTCTTTGATACGAGCTTTTTTACCAGTAAGTCCTCTGAAATAGTAAATTCTCGCACGTCTAACTTTACCTTTTTTGTTCACTTCAATTTTTTGAAGGGCAGGCATATTGAAAGGGAAAATACGTTCAACTCCCACTGTTCCTGACATTTTGCGAATGGTGAAAGTTTCAGTAGCTCCACTTCCTTTGCGTTGAATTACAACGCCTTTGAAAAACTGTGTACGTTTTTTGTCTCCCTCTTTAATTTCATAATACACTGTGATAGTGTCCCCTGCTGAAAATTCAGGAAAATCTTTTTTCTCTACAAAATTGTCTTGTACGTACTTTAATAAAGGTTCCATAAAAAATAAATGAAATTTAGTTTACATTGGGCAACATATCACGTCTTTCGCCAGAGGTTACACCAAATCGGGCGCAAAGATATGATATTTTTTCTTTTGTAAAAACAATATTTGCAAAATCTTTTTAGAAAATCTATTTTACTTCCTTTACTTCCATATTTTCGTATTTCACAATATAAACTCCTTGATTTTCAAATCCACCGCCTTTGTATGGATTTTTAACATACGCAAATTTATTTTCAAGGAATGAGGTTTCTCCCAATTGACTGTTTGAATTTGTAAAGTTTCCTGTCATTCCTAAACGCAAAACAATATCCATTGTAAGGTCAAAACCACGAATGGCATACTTGCTTGGCAAAATTCCGTAAGTTTTTAGATACCTCTGTGAAAAACTGTCGCTTCCGTTTGAATATTTGTTGAAAGTGGGATAAGTAAATTGTAAGTCCGATAATTGGTTGTTTGACAAACTGTTCGAATCATACACACTTCCGCGTTCAATGGTTGCTAACACAATTTTCGGAGAGGCATTATCTTTTTTGGTTTGCAACAAATTGTGCAACACTCGCACGGCATTTGAAACATATCCGATTTCGTTTGATTGGATAATTACCACATTTTCACGGGAATAGTCAAGCGCATTGGGCACAGACTTTCCTGTAATTTCCGTAACTACTTTGGCATTAGGAAACGAACGCTCCAATCGTTCACGAACCGAAGCGCTTTTTGCATCAGCCATAATCAAAACATTAGCATTGGCATAATTTTTTTGTATGAATTCAATCATTCGGCTTTGTTGCACTTCTTCCGTAGGCAATGTTTGATAAACGTTTGCTTTCAGGTCGATATTTTTGTTAGAAAGAGGCGCCAAAATAGCCACATCAGGATTTGAAATTGCTGTTGTTAAAGCATTAAATGATTTTGGCAAAAACGGACCTACAATCACTTGTGAACTTTGGATATTGGGGTTCATAGCAAGTTTTTGAAGCTCATTATCAGACCTTTCACTGTCAAATACATTCACACGGAATTTATATCCCATTTTTTGAAGCGAATCGATTGCGATTAACGCTCCTGAATAAAAATCGGTTGTGATGGGAGTTACCTTGTTATCACTTAATCGACTTTTTAGCGTCGCTATTTTGTCCGCATCACTCACATCTGAAACTTTGAACGGAAGAATGAACGAAATTTCTTTCACTTTTTCAGCTGA
This sequence comes from Capnocytophaga sp., assembly GCA_041819925.1. GTDB lineage: Bacteria > Bacteroidota > Bacteroidia > Flavobacteriales > Flavobacteriaceae > Capnocytophaga. The sequence goes on along the minus strand of JBGYFE010000057.1, from coordinate 5,086 downwards.
TGATGCAGCCATCATTTTTTGAGTTGAATTTTCAAATATTTGGTTGTCAGCACTTAAAGGAGCTATGCCTTGTTTATAGCGTTCAAAACTTTCTTTTGGAATCCAAATTTGAGAATCTGATTTTAGTCCGTTTTTCAGTTCAGGATTGAGTTTAATAAGTTCGGCTTCTGACAATCCGAATTTTCGTTCCAAACTATAAAATCCTTCTGCTTTTTCCACAGAATAAAGCACCAAATCTTGATTTGACGATGTTTTAGGCAACCCGCTGGCAGCGGCTGGCACCCAAATTTCTTGTCCTTCTTTAAGATTTTCGGGTGTAACTCCTTTATTCATCTTTTCAAGTTCTTCTTGGCTAATATTGTGATTTTTAGCAATTCGCCAAAGAGTTTCTTGCGGTTTTACGACATATTTTTTCTGTCCTTGAATGCCTTTTTCAACGATATTTGAAGCCTTTCCGAACATTGGAATTGTGATGGTTTCCCCTTCGTGTAACCCTCTGCCGTAAAGGTCAAAGTTATATCGTTTTAAATCATCGATGGAAATGCCATATTTTTGCGACAATCCAAAAAAAGTTTCTTTGGCAGCCACAGTATGTGTTTTGAATCCCAAAGGTTTCTGTGTGCTGTAATATTTTACTTTTCCAGACGGAATGTAAATCACCATATCTTTTTTCAATCCATTTTTCAATTCTGGATTTTGTTTGATGATGTCAGCAGGCGAAACACGATACGTTTTTGCAATTTCTTCGAGGTTTTCGTTGGCTTTTATGCTATGAGTTTGCTGTTGAGCGAAAGCAAATCCGCCAAAACACACAAACAACACCAAAACAATCTTTTTTATCATAAATAGGAAGTTTTTTACTAATTTTGTTCAGGGCGTAAAAGTACAAAAAATATTTTAATGTAAAAGAATTGTTTCAATGTCTAAATTTCATAAGTAAATATTTTTCAGAGAATTTGTACGAAGAATATTGATTTTTTTACTTTTTTAGAAGGTTCAGAAAAGAAAATTAAAAAGCCCTTATCACAATATTTTGAAGAGATAAGGGCTTTTTTTATGGTAATTTGCATTATTCCCATTCGATGGTGGCAGGCGGTTTTGAACTGATGTCATAAACCACTCTGTTCACACCTTTAACTTTATTGATAATTTTGTTAGAGATTTTTTGCAAGAAAGCGTAGGGCAAATTCACCCAATCGGCGGTCATTCCATCAACACTTTCCACAGCGCGTAAGGCAACTACTTTTTCATACGTACGCTCGTCACCCATAACACCTACACTGTTGATTGGCAATAAAATAGCGCCTGCTTGCCACACTTTGTCATACAATCCGTGTTCTTTCAAACCGTTGATGAAAATCGCATCAACTTCTTGCAGAATTTGCACTTTTTCAGCAGTGATATCTCCCAAAATACGGATAGCCAATCCCGGTCCAGGGAACGGATGTCTGCCTAAAAGTTCATCATCAATGCCCAAAGTTCTGCCCACACGGCGCACTTCGTCTTTGAAAAGCATACGCAAAGGTTCCACCACTTTAAGTTTCATAAAATCAGGCAATCCGCCTACGTTATGATGGCTCTTGATGGTTGCCGAAGGTCCTTTCACTGAAAGCGATTCAATCACATCAGGATAAATCGTTCCTTGTCCCAACCATTTGGCATCTTCAATTTTATGTGATTCATCATCAAAGACTTCAATAAAAACACGTCCTATTGTTTTTCGTTTCTCTTCGGGGTCTGTTTTTCCTGCCAAAGCCTCTAAAAAACGAGCCGAAGCATCAACTCCTTTTACGTTGAGCCCCATTCCTTCGTACTGTTTCAATACGTTTTCAAATTCGTTTTTGCGGAGTAGTCCGTTATTTACGAAAATACAATGTAATTGATTTCCAATAGCTTTATTAAGTAAAACGGCTGCCACAGTGGAATCCACTCCTCCCGAAAGCCCTAAAACTACCTTTTCTTTACCTACTTGTTCTCTCAAAGATTGTATGGTCATTTCCACAAAGTTGTCGGGTGTCCACGTAGGTGTGATTTTGGCTATTTTAGTTAAGAAATTTTCCAAAAGTTTTTTCCCGTCAATGGAATGAGAAACTTCTGGGTGAAACTGAATCGCGTAAGTACCCTCGCCTTCAATACGATACGCTGCGTTTGTTACATCAGCCGTACTTGCCAAACAAATTCCATTTGTGGGAAGTTCTTTAATGGTGTCACTGTGGCTCATCCATACTTGGCTTCCTGCCGAAATGCCGTCAAAAAGAGGTTCATTTTCCTTGATGAATGAAAGATTGGCACGCCCATACTCACGAATGTTTGATGGAGCGACGTTCCCACCGTTGAAATGCGCTAAGTACTGCGCTCCGTAACAAACAGCTAAAAGCGGTTTCTTACCTTTTATTTGTGATAAATCAGGGTGAAGCGCATCTTCACTTCGCACCGAATACGGTGAACCTGAAAGAATTACGGCTGAAAATTCATCTAAATTTTCAGGCAAATGATTAAACGGATGGATTTCGCAAAAAATATTAAGCTCACGCACTCGACGAGCTATCAATTGAGTGTATTGCGAACCAAAATCTAAAATTAAAACACTATTAGTCATTGAATTATGATTTGTCTATTATGAGTTTGGTAAATAGTTTGTGGATTTATTGGGCAAAAATAAAAATTAATGTTGAATAAAGAACAACTGAGGTAAAAGAAATTTTACGATATTAAATTTTAATGATTCTCGATTTTGTAGATGTGTGTATGTAAGTGTGTAATTTTTACACGTAATTGTTGATTTTTATACGATTTTTTACACAGTGTGTAATCTTTTTAGATATGTGTGAGTTTATTTAATTTATTGATAATTAGTTATTTAGTTGTTTGTGAGTAAAAAATCAGAAAAATGGCATAAAATTTTCTGTATGTTGGGCGTAAGTTTGAGATATAGAAATACTCAAAATGTATGTAAAACAAAAAATTAGTTAAGGCAGAGATTGCTATAAGAACATTGTTAGATAAAATTTTCATTGGTAACTAAAATTATTGAGAAGAGCGATTACTTTGAGTAAAATCATTTATTAAACTATTCAAGAAATTATTGAAGCAGAATTTTATGAAAAAAACTTTTTTTTGAATAGTTTAAATGGTTTGAAGAGAAATTTTGGAGTTAGTAGTAGTATTTATATGCATTGTGAAAAAGGACTTTTTCGGGAGAAAAAGTCTTTTTCTTTTTAACACACTTTTAAGTTTTAAAACTGTATATTTGCACCATTGCGTTTTTACAGACAATTGATATAAAAAAATATTGATAGATGAATCCTATTCTAATAGTAGAGGATGATATTACATTTGCAAAGATGTTAACCCGTTTTTTAGAAAGAAACGGTTATGACGTGGAAGGTTGCACTACTTTGGAAGAAGCAAAGAAAAAGATAAATCCATTAACAAAAATGGTTTTTACGGATTTGCGTCTTCCAGATGGTGATGGCATTGTTTTGTTGAAGGAGATTAAGGAATCGTATCCTGAAATGCCTGTGATTGTTATGACGGGCTATGCCGAAGTTTCTACCGCAGTTGAAGCGATGAAATTGGGTGCTTTTGATTATATTTCAAAACCTTTTCAGCAAGAAGATGTGTTGAATGTTATCAAAAATGCAGGAAGTTCAACTTCTTCCCGAACAATAATTCCGCCTGCTGTGAAAAGTAAAGCAGAGAAAGAATCCAAAACATCTGAAAGAGAAACGTCTTTCGTAGCAGGTGTTAGTCTTGCCTCTAAAAAATTGAATGAATTTATCAGTTTGGTAGCTCCGACTGATATGTCCGTACTAATCACAGGAGAAAGTGGCACAGGAAAAGAAGTGGTAGCTAAATCAATCCATTTGAAAAGTGAACGGCACAACAAACCTTTCATTGCGGTGGACTGTGGAGCTATCCCGAAAGAAATCGCATCAAGTGAGTTTTTTGGTCACGTAAAAGGTTCGTTCACAGGAGCTATTACTGATAAAAAGGGGCATTTTGAAGAAGCCAATGGAGGAACAATTTTTTTAGATGAAGTTGGAAATTTGAGTTATGAAAATCAAATTCAGCTTTTACGAGCCTTACAAGAAAGACGCATAAAACCCATCGGAAGTTCCAAAGAAATTGAAGTGGACATACGTGTTTTGGCTGCAACCAATGAAGATTTACTTTCGGCGGTTGAAAAGGGACAATTTCGAGAAGACCTTTACCATCGTTTGAATGAATTTTCCATAAAAGTGCCTTCTCTGCAAGAGCGTAAAGACGATTTGATGATTTTTGCTTCTCACTTTTTAGAAGTCGCCAATCAGAAACTGCGTAAACAAATTTATGGTTTTTCTGAAAAAGCCGTACAGCGAATGCTTCTTTATCCTTGGAATGGAAATTTACGAGAGCTTTCAAATGTGATTAAAAGAGCTACGCTTTTGGCACAAGGTAACTATATTACGGAAGACGATTTGCCCGAAGAGATTGTATCAGAAACACATAACCTTATCACTGAAAAAATGTCTTTTTCGACCAAAGACAATGAGAAAGAACTCATCATAAGTGCGCTTAAAGAATCACATAACAACAAAACAGAAGCTGCAAAACTGCTGAACATAACACGTAAAACACTATATAACAAACTGAAAGCGTATGATATAGACTTGTAAGAGTAAATAATTACATTTCAAAATTAATTCGTGACATTGTTTTTGAGAGAAGAAGAAACGCTAACTTTTATAATTATTGATTAAGATTATGACAAAGAAAATTATTGCAATTGTTGCATTGGCTTTTGTGGGAATTAACCTGCTTTCAGCCCAAGAAGTAAAATGGATGACCTTTGATGAAGCTATTGCGGCTCAGAAAAAAAATCCGAAAAAGATTTTTGTTGATGTTTACACTTCTTGGTGTGGTCCTTGCAAAATGTTAGATAAAAATACTTTTGGGAACAAAGATGTTGCAAACTATCTCAACGAAAATTATTATGCAGTGAAGTTCAACGGCGAAGGAAATGAAATAGTGAACTATAAAGGTCAGAAATTTGAAAATAAAGATTATGACCCAGCAAAAGCTGACCGAAGAAACTCACCACATC
>JBGYFE010000056.1:0-2879 GCA_041819925.1 Capnocytophaga sp. | reverse complement strand
TATTTCTCCCAATGAGCAAGATTTAAATGAAAATAAAATCATCAATGTCTGGACTTTAACCAAAGACACAAGATTGGGATCACTGGATCTTCGCAAAAACAAATAATTAATTCGCAGTTTCAATCTAATTTAATACGTTGGTACTTTTAATTATTTAACGTAGCCATTAAAATTTTAATTTTTAACTTTTCATCTAGTTTTATTATTTTAACTTTTATACTTTTAGTCAGTTGTCAATTTGTGACAGCAGAAAATTAAAACAAAAAACAAAAACAAAAATTAGCGATAGAAAAAGAAGAATAAAATCGCGTTAATATCTGTTAGTAGAACTTCTAAAAATATCAGTTGATTTAAAAATCATCAAATTTGTAATTAAAACCCAAAATCATAAATAGTATGGAAAATTCAAACAACAAAGCAGTTATTATTACCGGAGCTGGAATGGGACTTGGTTTAGCAACTGCGCACGAATTAGCAGCACAAGGAGTAAATCTTTCTCTCGTTGATTACAATGAAAATGCCTTATCTGAAGCTAAAGCTGCAATCGGAAAAGCATTTCCAAATGTAAAAGTCATTACAACAGTGGCTGATGTTTCAAACGAAGAAGCCGTAAAAACTATGTAGATGAAGCCGTAAAGGCTTTCGGAAGAATTGATGGTTTATACAACAATGCAGGTATTGAAGGCAAACAAGCAGGAATTACAGAATATGACGTCGATGTTTTCAAAAAAGTAATCGATATCAACCTGATGGGCGTCTACTACGGCTTGTGCTATGTAATTCCCGTAATGCAAAAACAAAAGTACGGTCGTATCGTGAACGTAGCATCTGTGGGAGGAATCCGTGGTGTACTAAACCAAATGCCTTACGTTGCAAGTAAACATGCGGTTTCAGGTATGACAAAAAATGTCGCTTTGGAATATGGTAGAGACGGCATATTAACGAATGCCATCGCACCGGGAGCAATTCTAACGCCCATGGTGGCAGAAGCTTTTAAACAAGTGAATCCTGCCGACCCCAAAGCAGCAGAAACAGAATACGCACAGCGAAATCCAACCAAACGTCTAGGCTTACCAGCAGAAGTAGCCAAAGTAGTTGCTTTTCTTTTGAGTGAAGATAATGGCTATGTGAACGGGCAAACCATTGCGATTGACGGTGGAGAATCCAATTCTTATGGAAATATCTAAACACACATTAAGAAGCACTCAAAAAACATAAATATAAAACCTAATTCGATCTAAAAACATTTCAAAATATTATGGAAAGTAATTATGTCATTCCTGGCCAAGCACGCATCGGACACGTTCACTTAAAAGTTGCCGACCTGGACCGAGCACTTAAGTTTTATCGTGATTTGTTAGGCTTTGAACTGACCACACTTTACGGCAATCAGGCCGCATTTATTTCTGCGGGTGGCTATCATCACCACATCGGTTTGAACACTTGGCACAGCAAAGACGCACCGCCCGCACCAACCGAAGGCGTCGGATTATATCATACCGGGATTGTATATCCGACAAGAAAAGATCTTGCAGTAATATTTGACCGCATGCGGAAAGCAAATTATCCGCTAACTGGTGCAAGTGACCACGGCGTTTCAGAAGCACTTTATCTGAATGATCCCGACGGAAACGGCGTAGAGTTGTATTGGGACAGACCCAAAGAACAATGGGAATATAATCCTGATGGAACTATTGTGATGTACACGAAACCGATAGACCTTTCATCCTTGCTCAACGAGTTAAATCAATAAAAGAGGTCAACTTTTTCGGAGTTGCCATTTTAGAATATTTATACAAAGCAGTTTTTAAAAAGACTGCTTTGTTTGAATTAGGAAATGGGGTGTATTTGTTTATCATTTTATGTCCTTTTAAATAAATAAGCATCAACTGCATTGTCATTTCAATTTCCTCCGAAATTTTATTATCTTTATTCACGATTAATTCAGATTAACCTAGTAAAAGATAACAAGACCGTAGCGATCAAAAACTTATGCACCAACTATATTATCTTTTAATTTCCCTCTGCGCCATTTTCAGTATTTTACCATTTAGCCGAAATCAACATTGGGTTTTTCGGGTGGTAGAGTTTGCGCGCTTTCAGGTCGTCATTTTTCAAGTGCCAGTACTCGTTTTAGGACTTCTCTTATTCACTCCGAAAACATTTGTTTTTTGGGTAACTGTCGCGGTGAGTTTAGCTTTTATCATCAATCATATCGTTATTTTAATTCCGTACACTGTAATTTACAAGAGAAAAATAGGAAAGAAAATTTCAAAAGAATCTGATCCTATTTCGATAATATCGGTGAATGTTTATCAATTCAATAAAGAATATCAGCAACTCATCGATTTGGTCAATGAAGTAAAACCAGATATTTTACTCACGATGGAATCCAATCTTGACTGGGAAAAAGCCTTAGAAGTGATAGAAAAAGACTTTCCGAATTTCAAAAAAGTTCCTTTAGAAAACACGTATGGAATTCACTTTTACACCAAGTTAAAAGTCAAAAACATTAAAGTCAATTACTTTATCTCCGACGATCTGCCAAGTATCGAAGCTTTACTCATCACCAATGAAGGCGAGGCTTTTACTTTTTTTTGGCGTTCATCCCCCGCCACCGAGTCCGACAGAAGAAGACACGTCCAAAGAACGAGATGGCGAATTATTGGCCGTTGCAAAAGAAGTAAGAAAACTGAAAACTTCAGTCATCGTGACCGGCGATTTTAACAATGTGGCCTGGGCACGCTCCTCCATTTTATTTCGTAAAACTTCAGAACTAATTGATCCCAGAATCGGACGCGGATTTGTCGCAACTTTTCACGCAAAGTATCGTCTGTTACGCTTTCCCATCGATTTATTTTTCCATTCCACCGATATTT
>JBGYFE010000055.1:0-9511 GCA_041819925.1 Capnocytophaga sp. | reverse complement strand
TTAATTATTTTCTCTTTCATTTCTGTTTTCCTTTGTTTGCAACTGATTATTATCAGTCCTAAAATTAATATCCAAAGTAGTTTTTTTTTCATTTATCAATGTTTAACTGTTATGCTGGTATCTTTCACAATGCCCGCTAACACGCAAATATACGCAATTTCGTTTATTCTACACATATAATATTCGTATATCGTTTTATTTTTTTATCCATAATTCTTTTATATATCAATAAATCAACAAGATACAACATATAAAAACATTTGTATTTCCGAATGTTTTTACTGTCTTTGCAAAAAAAACAGAACAAAGATATGGCTTACATTATTCCCCAAAAAGGATGGATTTGTGAGCTATGCACTTTCTGTTTTTTATTTATAAAATTATCGTATTCGTTTCATAAGATAGATAAAAAAAGGAGCAAAACTTTTCGCCCTTGTGGTTATTTCAATTGGCTGGTTACCATTTTGTCGTACATTCTGTTGCTTACCAGATTACGCAAGAAGATGAGCGGTTATGCCATTTTCCCTACGCTGTATCTTCTAAACTTAAATTACCCAATCTCCATTCTTCTATTATTTGCCTTGCATTTGATGCTAAAATTCCGGAACCGGAACCTATATCTTCAAGTTTTTTTTGACTGAGTTCAGAATACTTTTCACTAAACAATAAATAACTTGCAGCCCAACTTACAACAGAAATAGAACTATCATTTAACAAGCATTCCAAATTGTCTAACTTATTTTCTGAAAGAAGAAACTTTTTTGCTTTTTGTATTTCTTCATAACTTTTATTAGCCACCTTATATTCTCCTGTTAGAGTTGCCTGTCCGTGTAGTTCTGCATTTTTTTGAAATGCTATGATTGCTTGTTCTATATTTTTGAAATTCATTTGTTATCGTAATATTTTATCCTTTCGTTGAAAATTAAAATTTATTCGATATTATCACATACGGCGTTTCTATATTATCTACATCTATCCCCTTTGCAATCAGAAAACTTTCAAATCCGTTTTTCTCTTTCTCTTGTAAATATTCAAACCACAATGGATAGTAAGTTTTACAATTAGCAACTAAAATTTCAAAACTCTTATTGGTAAGATTTATCTTTTTAGCAAGTCCTTCCATTTCTTGTACAGATTTCAGTTCTTCTTCCAAATTGCCATCTACAAGCACACCATAAGGAAGTTCGTGTACATTAAAATCGTGATATCTTACCAAAATTTGCAACTTCAACTCTAATGCTTTTTTATGATTTGGATTATGTTGCAATACTTGCTCCGCTAAATCCATTGAAGAAATATCAAAACGCCACATCAATTCTGCAAAATCCATTTCCAATAAAAACTCCGCAAATTGATAACCATTTTTTACATCATCTAACCAAACGGCTTCAAACTTTTTAAAAAACTGCGGTGTAATTTTTATTTCATCTTTATATTGTCTTATAAAATTTATCAACTCGTCCAATGTCGGTCGCTCTTGTAAGCGAGAATTTTCCCAATTTGTCATCATTGTATGGCGAGTTTTTCTTTGCTCTTTTGAGAAATAATTACCAATAGGAAATGCTTTGTATATTGCCAAATATTCTTTTAAGTGAATGTTCATTTTCTTTCCTCTTTTTTAAAAATTAAAATTCCTCCCACCACTTTTCAAAAGTTTGGTTTTCGTTATTTAAATCGATTATATCGCCGATTTTGGGCGTAAGCAAGCGGAAGTTTTCTTTTTGAGCATTTTGATAAAGTAGCTCCAAAGGCTCTCTCCAATCGTGTTTGGCGAGGGCAAATTTAGAATTGTGAACGCCCAATACGCGTTTCGGATTGAGGTCTTTCACCACTTGTGGAATTTGCTCTGGCAAGATATGTATATAAGCCCAATCGGTGTTGTACTGTCCGTTTTCGAGGATTGCCAAATCGATGTTTGGAAACTGCTTCCCGATTTCTTTATAAAAAGTGTCGTAGCCGCTATCGCCACCGATGTAGATGGTTTTGGTGGGCGTTTCGAGTATAAACGATGCCCAAAGCGTTTTGTCTCGCACTATGCCCCGACCCGAAAAGTGCCGTGCAGGAAGGGCGGTAAGTTTGATATTGCCGAAAGTGGTTTGCTCGTTCCAATCGAGTTCTACAATGTTTTCTTTGGCAAATTCCCAATGTTCAAAGTGCGAGCCAACGCCCAAGCCCGTAACCACTTTCCCGATGCGAGGTTTTAGTTGTTGGACGGTTTCGTAATCCAAGTGGTCCCAATGGTCGTGCGTGATGATGAGGTAATCCACCGTAGGAATATCTTCTGGAAGATAGGCGTTCGCTCCGTCGAACATCTTGTTGAAAAACGACACGGGCGACCCCGAAAGCAGCGTAGGGTCTATCAAAAAGGTTTTGCCATCTATCTGCATAAAATAGCCCGAATGCCCCAACCAAACCAATATGTTTTCGTCTTTTGAAAGGTTTTTCAAATCGGTTTTCACGGTAGGGATTGGGGTTGCAGGTCGCAAATTGTCTATCTTGTCGGTTAAGAATTTGTACAACTGCACCACCATAGGTTTATCCGAAGTCAATTGAGGCGTTTCGGATAGGTTTTTAAACGCACCGTTTTGATAATTGGGAGACTTTTTGATGCGTTCTAATCGTTCGCCTGATGGGTTTTTCCCGAATTTGGGTTGGTTTACAAACCATACGCCCACCACCAAAATCAGGGTGATGGTTGCTAAAAATAGATACATTGTTTTCTTGATAATTTTACTAATCTTTTTGTTTTTCATTCTTCTTAATTCAACGCTTGTAAAATGCTTTCGTAATAGACTTTTGCACGATGTTCGGAGAAGAAATCAATCACCAAACCGGCAAGTCCGAAGTACGACAACCCGATGCCAATACCTTGCCAAGTAGGACTTTTGGTCAGCCAAAAAATCAGTATCGTGGCGATGAAAAACACCGTTGCCACCGCTTTGGAGATATTGTATTGATATTGAAACGCTTCTACTCGCTCTTTTTCGGCTTTTATAAATTCGGTGGCGTTTGCCTCGTATTGAGCGGGAAACTCCGCCATTCTCTTGGTGTTGGAAGTCCGCAGCGTAATGCCAACACTCATATAAACAGCCCCGATGACAATCATCGGAATAATCAGCGATTTGGAAGTAGCCGAAGCCCCAAATTTCCAAAATAATCCGCCCAAAATCAGCGTCATACTGCTAAACAGTATCACCAGCGAGCCTTCTAACAGTTCGCCCTTAATCCATACCAAAGTATTTTCGTAAAAATTCATATTTTTCTTTTTTTAATTGTTAATTAATATTGTCATTTTCAGGGGCAAAATTACATCTATTTTTTGAAATAAAATGGTACAAATCCACGCTTGTGTTACACAAATTCTTGTTTTTATTTCTCTCCGAAAAATTCTCTCCGAAAGATAGGGATTTTTTTGCACTCAGCGAAAGAGTTAAATCAAGGTGATTTTATCGAAATGTACTCGGCGGGAGAGTTAAATCAGGGTAATTTTATCGAAATGTACTCGGCGGGATAGTTAAATCAGGGTGATTTTATCGAAATGTACTCGGCGAGAGAGTTAAATCAGGATGATTTTATCGAAATGTACTCGGCGAGAGAGTTAAATCAGGGTGATTTTATCAAATTGCACTCGGCGGGAGAGTTAAATCAAGGTGATTTTATCGAAATGTACTCGGCGGGAGAATTAAATCAGGAAATTTTGAATTTTTGTAAGACAGCAATATCAAAAAATTCTAAAAGAACGAACCATTTTTTTGTCCCTTGTTTATTCCCCAAATAATCATAACTTTGCCCCAAAACCCTAAAATTCAATGTATTCATCTCTCCAACAGCATTTGCGAAAACATATTTCTGTTTCCGATGAGGAAATGGATAGATTTTGCCAACTTTTTGAAGAAAAATCGCTTAAAAAGAAAGATTTTTTGCTCAAACAAGGTGAAATTTGTAGGTACGAAACTTTCGTTACGAGCGGATTATTACGAATGTTCCACATCAATGAAAAAGGAGAAGAACAAACCTTACAATTTGGCGTGGAAGATTGGTGGTTTACGGATTTGGATAGTTTTTTCAACCAAGTGCCTTCTCGGTTGAACATTCAGGCATTGGAGGACAGCTCTGTTTTGGTACTTTCCTTTGAAAATCGACAACTTGCCACCCAGCAACTTCCCTTCATACAAGAACTTAATCGGGTAATGCTCCAAAAATCGTACAATGCTTTGCAACACCGAATGATTGACAACCTGAGCAAAACCGCCGATGAACGCTATTTGGATTATGTCAAAAAATATCCGCACATCGTGAAACGACTTTCTAATATTCATATCGCTTCCTACTTGGGGGTAAGCCCCGAATCGTTGAGTCGGATAAAAAACAAGATTTTTTCACCCGAAAATTAAATTCTTAACATTTATCAATGTTTTGTCTTTTTTGTCGTCCTACTTTTGCCCCAAAATATAAATAATGATGAAAATATTGCAAAACAAAGATTTAGGGCTTTTAATTCTGCGTATTTCTGTGGGATTGTTGATGATTCCGCACGGAATAAATAAAGTTGTTCATTCGGAAGCTCTGGGCTACATTCAGTCGCTACTCGAAGCCAAAGGATTGCCCGCATTTATCAGCTATGGCGTATTTGTTGGGGAAATTATCGCTCCTTTTTTAGTTCTTATCGGATTTAGAACGCGTTTAGGAGCTTTGGTGATGACCGCAACAGGATTGATGGTGCTTTTCTTAGCGTATTCTGACAAACTTTTTGCCCTTACCCAGCACGGAGGTTGGTATCCTGAGTTACCTGCGTTATTCCTTTTTGGAGCATTAGCATTGGTGTTCACAGGAGGTGGAAAGTATGCCGTTTCTTCTAAAAATCAATGGGATTAAATTAAAAATACAATGAAAAAATAAATAATTTTTAGTTGAATTATTAAAGTATAAATAAAATGAAAAGAATTCTAACATTGGCTGTGTTTTCGGCACTTCTGATTTCGTGCAACAGCCCCAAAAATGAGAAAGAGATGAATAAAACAGAAACAACAACCGTGAGTGAATTTTCTCTCATTGGAAAGAAAGCAAAACTCACCTATCCCGAATTAACCGCTGAGGTTCAATATATTAGTGAAACGCAAATCCATTGGAAAACCACCGATAAAAGCGGAAATGTAGCCGAAGAAACCGACGCTCTGACCCTAAAACCGCTGGGCAACGGACAGTTTTTCCTCAATTGGGTGGAAAATGATGGCACAACTGTAAGTCAAGTAATTGATACACAAAAGAAAACCGTATCTGCTTATCTTACCTTTTCTGATGAAACAGGCAAACGAGTTTCACAGTTTTTAGAAGGCAGTTTTGAGCTTTTGTAAAACAGCAATCTAAAAGAAGGGCGAACGATTTTTCGCCCTTTTTTATTTGTAAAAAATCGTAATTTTGCGGAAAAAAAATAATGACCAATATGCAATCTATTGCTCCATTAATCGATTATTTTGAAAAAATAATTCCTCTTTCACAAGAAGAAAAAGAGCTTGTAAATGAATTGTTTAAACATCGCTTGTACCGCAAAAGGCAATTTGTATTGCAAGAGGGCGATGTGTGCAAGTATTTTAATTTTGTGGTGCGAGGTTGCCTTAGAATGTACAAAATTGATGATAAAGGAAATTACAACACCTTGCAATTCGCTATTGAAAATCAGTTTATCACGGATGTGGCAAGTTTCTACAATCAGGAAAATTCAGCTTTGGAAATAGAAGTACTGGAAAACGCCGAAATTCTGCAAATTTCCCATTCCGATTTGCTAAAATTGTACGACTTCAGTCCAAAATTTGAACGAATTTTCCGAATAATTTCCGATCAAAACACAATGTTTCTACAAAAACACCTTTCGCAGGTTTTGGGAATGCCTTCAGGGGAACGCTATCTGTATTTTGAGCGAGAATATCCGCAACTTGTCGGACGGTTGTCGCAGGTTCAAATTGCTGGTTTCTTGGGAATTACTTCCGAGTGCTTCAGTCGAATAAAATCACATATCAAAAACTCTTGACATATATCAAGTTTTCGCCTTGACTTATTTCATTGCACAGCAAATCGGACAGATGTATCTTTGCCAAAATTTTTATACATATTCAAAATGAGAAAAATGTTATTATCAACAGCCTTTGTAATAGGCTTGTTTTCAGCGTATTCACAAGAGATTCAGCACATCAGAAACGCTACAGCAAAAATCAATTACGGCGGAAAAACCTTCTTGATAGACCCACTTTTAGCGAAAAAAGGGGCGTATGCAGGTTTTGAAGGTACTTACCGAAGCGAATTAAGAAACCCAATGACGGAATTGCCTTTTTCGCTCAAAAAAATCCTTAAAGGTGTAGATGCGGTTATTATAACCCACACGCATCCAGACCATTGGGATGATGAAGCACAGAAAGTCATTCCGAAAGATTTTCCGATTTTCGTGCAAGATGCGAAAGACGAAAAGCTCGTCCGTTCGCAAGGTTTTAAAAATATAACGATTTTGAGCAAAAACGGAACGAAATTCGACGATGTTACCCTTTTTAAAACAGGTGGTCAACACGGAACGGACGAAATGTATGCCGTTCCACAGTTGGCAGAAATAGCGGGCGAAGCGATGGGCGTAGTTTTTCAGGGCAAAAATCAAAAAACGCTTTATTTGGTAGGTGATACCATTTTTAACAGCGAGGTGAATGATGCCATCACTAAATTTTCACCAGAAATTTACATTCTAAACACGGGTTATGCGAGGTTGAACGGCTTTGATGGGGCTATCATTATGGGGAAAGACGATGTAAAAAAAATCTATCATCAGTCGCCCAAAGCGAAAATAATAGCGGTGCATATGGACGCCATCAACCACTGTATGCTTAGCCGAGCAGAACTCCGCAAATTTGTAAAAGAAAAAAACTTTACCGACCGCGTTTTTATTCCAAATGATGGCGAGAAAATAAAGTTTTAATCCGATCACCCTACTGAAATCAGTGGGGTTTTTATTTAAAAAAGAAAACGATATGCAGGGGCTTATCACATATGCCCTCTTTCCCAAAAAAGCAGAAGCTGATGAGGGTTTTGCTTTTTTATTTGTAAAAAATCGTAATTTTGCCGAAAAAAAAATAATGATCAATATGCAATCTATTGCTCCATTAATCGATTATTTTGAAAAAATAATTCCTCTTTCACAAGAAGAAAAAGAGCTTGTAAATGAATTGTTTAAACATCGCTTGTACCGCAAAAGGCAATTTGTATTGCAAGAAGGTGATGTGTGCAAGTATTTTAATTTTGTGGTGCGAGGTTGCCTTAGAATGTATAAAATTGACGATAAAGGAGTGATACATATTCTACAATTTGCTTCGGAAAATTGGTGGATAAATGACAATGATAGTTTTCACCAAAACAAACCCTCACAGCTGAGTATTGATGCTCTCGAAGATACAATGGTGCTTCAAATCAATCTCCAAGATTTGACATATCTTTATAAGAAATCTCGAAAATTCAATCTTATTTTTAGAGTACTTCTTGAAAAAGCCCATACGGTATTGCAAAGGCGATTGTTGCTCAATATAAGCTCTTCGGCACAAGAAAAATACAAATCGTTCGTGAAAAATTATCCGCATCTGCTCAACCGACTTCCCCAAACGCAAATCGCTGCTTTTTTGGGTGTTACTCCCGAATTTTTGAGTAGAATAAAATCTGAAATGCTGAAAAACGACAGATAATTTCACTGAAATCTTAAACTATATTAAGCCTATTTCTTAAACTACTTCATTGCTCGGAGCTTACGCCGTGTTGTAATTTTGCATCATCAAATTTTAAAAACATAAGAGATATGCAAAATTCAGTAAAAGTAGCCATCATTGGCTTGGGAAACATCGGTAAGGCAGTAGCCGAAAACCTCAACAAATCCAACCGTCCGTTTATCGTAGCCGGACGCGATACTGCCAAAACAAACGAAATCGCCCGACAATGGCAATCGGCAACCGTAAAAGACATTGCCACAGCCGTCAAAGAGGCAGATATTATCCTTCCTGCCATTTATTTCCAACCGCTTGGCGAGTTTATCGAAAAGTACGCCGACGACCTGAAAGGCAAAATCCTCATCGACCCATCGAACCCCATTGCTCCCGCCGAAAACGGTGGATTTAAGAAAATCATCGGTGAGAAAGAGTCGGCAGGAGAGATTCTTTCTGCCAAACTTCCGCAAGGAGCCAAGTTGGTGAAAGCCTTCGGTAGTTTGGGCGTGGCTTCGCTCATAAACGCCGCTTACCAACAGCCCGAAAGAGCCGTGTTGTTTTATGCCGACAACGACGGACAAAACGCAGAAGTAGAGCAACTTATCAAAGACAGCGGTTTCGAGCCTCTCCACATTGGCGGACTGGATTCGGCTATCCGTATGGAAGTCTTTGGCGACCTGCACGAGTTCGGAGCGTTGGGCAAAACCGTTACTTTGGCGGAAGCAAAGGCAAAAATTTAAGTCAAACCCACTAAACAAATCAAAAAAGAAATGAAAAAAATATTTTTATTTGTCGCACTGACGATAGGACTTGTGGCAAATGCTCAAACGAAAGACCAACAAGCCGTAGAAACCGTTGTAAAAGAGTATTTCAAGGCACTCAATCCCTCCGATGCCGACAAAATCGTATCGCTATTTACCGCCGATGGCGAGGTATTGCCACCGCAAGCACCAACAGCCAAGGGAAGCAGTCAGATTTTAGGAACTTACCAATATGTTTTTGGAGTTTTGAAACTCGATTTGAAAGTTAGCATCGACAAGGTTTCCGTTTTCAAAAACACAGCCATCGTAACTTCCACTTCGGAAGGAACAGCTAACGGAGCAGAAGTTGCAGGCGGTTACAGGGAGACTTTTATCTTGCGAAAAGATAACGGCATTTGGAAAATAGCACGATATATGTACAACACACCACAGTAGGGGCGTATCGCATACGTCCAATAATGATGAGAGCGTATCGCATACGCCCAATAATGATGAGAGCGTATCGCATACGCCCAATAATGATGAGAGCATATCGCATACGTCTCTTTTCTAAAACAAAGCGAAGCCGATAAGGTTTTCGCTTTTTTATTTTATTTAAATCTGTTGAATGTCAAAAAGATTCTTTTATTTTTGCGGAATTATCTTTTAGAATTAAATGCAATAATTGCAACAAAATCATTATGAAAGAAATTATCGAGCTATCAGACCAAACCATCACCTTAGAGAGAAATGAGTTCTTGAAAATAAAAGGTAGCATTGATACCAATGTGTACTATGTGGAGAGTGGAAGTTTGAGAATTTTTGTTTTAGATGATTTTGAAGAACAAATCATTCGCTTTGGTTATAAAGGAAATTTAATTGTTGCTATAGATTCTTTTTTAACAAGAAAACCTTCCGACCTGTTTATCCAAGCAATAAAAAAGACGATTGTAAAAGTCATTACCAAACCTCAGATAGAACTATTTTTAGAAAATGACAACAATAGAAATTTGTGGATAAAAATTTTAGAAAATCTGATGG
>JBGYFE010000054.1:0-15677 GCA_041819925.1 Capnocytophaga sp. | reverse complement strand
TGAATTCTCCGATAGTCTCCTGCTGATAAAACATTCGTTCCATCATCAATAAATGTTGTTCCTCCTCTAACTGCACTAGTTGTCTTGATTGAAGTAAATGTATGACCATACACCAATGTCGCTGTATTGGCAAAAGCCCAAACCCCTTGCTCGGTGGTTTTGGAAGTTCCATTAAGATTTATCATTGGATTGGAACTGCACCTAAAACTTATTCCTATTACATTCTTCTAATATTTCTAAAGCGTTATTAGCATACTCTCTTACTAATTGCCAATATGAAGCTTTTTCAAAGTTTTCATCTGTACACCTTTCTTCTATTGCTAAATTTAAATCTATTAGATTATAACATTTTAGCATTTCTTTAACAACCCCATAAGACACTAAATTTTCTTCCATTAACATCGGTAATAATCTAAAAGCATTATCAAAATCTGAAATCACTTCATCAAAAACATCTACATACTCAGGAAATACTTCCAATTGCTCTTGATAAGATTTAGATAGATTTTTTAAACTCTGTTTTAATAAATATAATTGGTCTTTCATTGCTGCTTATTTTTTTTTACTTTTAATCTGTTGCAGGAAACCTAAAAGTGTTTTTGCCATCAGAAACTTTCCAATAAGGTTTACCTCCGAAATGTCTTCTTGAACCAGAATGATACTGAATTAATTTTCCTGTTTCTTGTCCCTTACTATTTACTTGTCTTAACACCCACCCCTTATCAGAGCCTCTGGTTTTTCTCATAATATCATTTATCCATCCCTTTGATTTGCTTAACATATTTCGAACATAAAAATAAGATTTCCCCTGTAATAAGCTAGGATTAGCCATTACATCATCAACACTTTCTAATACGCTTCCCACTTGACGTAAAGCTGTTGTTCCTACTTTTACAGAATTTTTTGTTCCTAGAATACTTTTTACCAACGAAAGGCTTCCTTTAATTCCTCCATTAATTAACTCTATCGCACCGCCTCCTGCTTGGGGAGCAATACTTTGAAAATTTCCATTTTGGTCATAAATAGCCCCGTTTTCAACACCTCCTGTTAAAAAATGTAATGTCTGCCCAAAAGCCCCTTCAAATGAATTTGTATGCTGGGGATACAAATGAGACATCGGTAAAATATTTCCCGTCTGTATCGCAGTAGTACTGATTGTTTTGGGTGAGTTGTCTACTCTAAAAATGCTATTGTACTGTTTTTCAAACCATTGTCCTACGCTATCTGCTTGTTTTTTTGTCCATTCTTTAATAGCTGGCCAATTTTCTTTAATCATTACACCTAATGAAGCAATCGCTGACCCTATACCAATTGCAATCAACGGTGTTATAACAAACTCCTCCCCACTCGGGTCAGTATACATCAACGGGTTATTCAAAACATAACCGTATCTATTAAAATTCTGTGTGTTAAATGGGTCTTGCACATAGTTGTCAGGCTGTAAAAATCGGTGCAATACAGGGTCATACAACCTACCATTCATATGTATCAATCCAACGCTCAACAGGTGTTCGTGGCTGGTGTAACCTCTGTCCAACAAAATGCCTTCGGCGGGAACAGTGGTTTGTCCTTTGTTATTCCAATATTTGGTAATTTGCCCCCAAGCATTGAAATGGCGTTTTTCAACCGCATTGCCATTGTCGTCAGTGATTAAGGTAATGCTACCCAAATAGTCACGGTGCAAATATACATATTTTGAAGCCTGTCCATCCGAGATAAACACAGAAGGGGCATCGTAAGCATCGCCTCCTAAATAAATGAAAAACTCTGTTTTGTTCTGTGTGTGGTCGTGTTTTATTTCAAAAATGCCATCGTGGCTGTAATGTTTGCGGTAGCGACGTTGCATTTTGTCGGGTTGTAGCCCTCCGTAGTAACTCGTTGCCCGTGAGCCAAAAGCATCGTATTGGTAGCTGATGATATCTTTGCTTTTGGGGCTGTCTATCCTAATCTCTGTAGGACTTTTGAAAGCGTTGTAAGTTACCGTTGGCACGGCGTTTTGTGTGTAATAAGCATTACCCGCAGGGTTGGTGTTTAAACGAGTTTGTTGGTAGCTGTTGCCTTCGTAACGGTATCTCCCTAACTGATTGTTTCGTTCAATACGCCCACGTGTGTCGTACTCTTGGGTTTGTGTGGGTTTTCCTGTTTCTGTCCAAGAGGTTAATCGTTCCAAATTGTCATATCCAAACGTTTCTTTGTCTCCATTAAAAGAATATGTACGGTGATTCAATAGTCCTTTGGTGCGATCAAACTGAAAGGTTTTGTTCTCCAAAACTGCATTTCCTTTACTTACGGAATGTGCTGTCAGATAATGATAGTCGTACTGGAATTGTTCTGTTACTTTTCCTATGGAAAAACTTGTGGGTTGGTCATATTCATTAACAGAGCCCAAGCCCCATATATTTTCACCTGAGGTTTTTCGTATTGATGTCAATATCCCTGCACTACGACTATAAATAATCCCCATTGATACTTTTTTGCCATAGCCTTGTGCGGTGTAGTTTTCTCTTTCTATACGTCCAAAACCGTCATACACATAGCTACGTACAAACACCTGTTGCCCACCTAATTTATTTTCCGTAAGAGAGGTTATTTGCTTGTGTGCGTTGTATGTGTAGGTGTAGTTTTCATTATTGCCATCAGCATTGGTTAATTTTACTGCACTTAAGAGCTTATCGGCATTGTATGTGTAGGTAGTACGCATATCAGTCCCACTGCCCGCAACGTGTTTTTCTTTGATGCGATCACTGCCCTTTTCATAAGAATAGGTCGTAGTTCCTTTTGGGGTTGTTTCTTTGGTTATTCTGTCCCAAGCGTCATAAGTGTATGTATAATTACCCGCTGAAGGATCGTTTAGTGCTGTTTTTCTTCCCCAACCATCTTGCGTAATACGTTGTATGGCTCCCTGATAATCGGCTGTTTTTAAGTTTCCATTGCCAAAGTAGGTATACGTAATGATTCCACCTGGGTCTTGCTGTTTTACGGTTTGTCCCGAAGCATTTTTAGTAGTGATAGTTGTTTTTGTTCCATCGTTTACGGTTGTTGAAAGCCCATTGTAGGTAATTTGAGTGTTTTTCCCTGCAGGTTGGGTTACTCTGGTAACCCTTCCGTAACGGTCATAGGTAGTTTCTATCCAACCTTTGGGAGAAGTGCCATAATGAGGTAAACTTTGCCTTATACCTCTTCCCTGGGCATCGTATTGGTATCTCATAGCGAGGTTACTTCCGTTATGTCTACGCTCTTCACTATAGGTAAGTAATCCCAACCAATTATAAATTTCTTTGGAATATCTACTATCATCAGATGATTTAATTATGGTATAATCACTCAATGTCGCCTGATAAATTATATTCTCACTTTTATTTAAAAAATTGGTCGTTTTTGTCAAACGTCCCCATAGGTCATAGGTGTAACGGGTAGTTTGTCCGAAATGATTGGTTTCTTGTTGTAAGGTTCCGTCATAATCGTTGTGTTGATAAAGTGTTACCTGCCCTTCAAAATCAGTGTGTTTTTTCAAAAAACGTTTTGAAGTGTCGTATTCCATTTGCTCGGAGCGTATTTCTCCATTTTCTGTTATGACTTCTTGTTTGGTAATATTTCCTACATCATCATACGTATAACGTTCCGTTTTAAATCCCGTATTATGCCCTTTGATTTTTTTGGAGGTTACCAGATTATTCTGATATGTTAATTGTTCTTCTGAGGTAAAAGTATCTCCGTCAATGGTGTTACTTGTCCTTTGCAAAGCCACACGCCCCACCAGATAAGGAGCTTGACTTTTAGGAGCATAGGCAGTCTGTACGGTACTTCGTGAAGTTCCTGCAGTGGTTACCACCTGTGTTGGATTCATATCTGTATCGTACGTAAATACCTGCGTGGTATTGACTCCTGTTAGTTTATCTTCAGAAACTTTTTGAGCAAGTTTTAAACGGAAAATTTTGTCATTACCGGTTTGTGCATCGTAGGTATATACCGTTTTCTGCAGGTAATTATGAGGTTCTTGTGTACCGTAATTGGCTATTTCCTCTGTCTGAAATTCAGCAACAGTGGCTCCTCGTAACTGAGGGTTCATACGAGTGTGCGTGTACAAACCTTCTTCACTTGCTCTCCCCTTTGCAAACCAATTACTCCTACCAATTGATTTAAACCCGAGAAAACCCAATCCCTGTATATGTGATACCGCTCCTGTATACTTAAATAATTGTTCTGCAGCTGGGATTCCGCCTCCCGTTCGTTCTATCTTATTTACTAAATATGACGAAGGAGCGTTTCCTACGTCTATATAGGGATATTGTTCATTCCATCCTTTTTCGTAAGTACTTGATATTTCTCCTATTTCATAATCATAGGAAAAACTTGTTGTCATCGGTTTGTAGTTAATATCATAACGAATATCATTTTGCAACACTGACTTTATAGACATATCCTTCCTGTTGTTCTTTTCAAGATATAAAGCAGTAATGGTATTTCCCGACAACATAGAAATATCCATAAAAATATCCCTTATGTGCGAATCTGAAAATACAAAATGAGGAAGAATTCCTGTGTAGGGAAAACTACGATTTGCTACATTGATAAAGTTATGATTATTAGCTGATTGTATATTTGCATATATCGTTACAGTGCTTCTTTTCTGTTCATCTTTAAATCTATCTGGTGCCCAATTCGAATAAACCTGTGCTATGTCTGTTTTTCCATCGTTATTAATATCTATGGGTATCAATCTATAATAATGGTATACTCTATACCGAACTTTTTGAGGATCTAACAAGCTCCAAAAAGATGTATTTGTTTTTCGTTCTTTATCTTCAGAATATGAATCTTTATACGTAATTGCGAGGTTTATTTCCGAAACATCAAATCCTTTACCTGTACTGGATAACAATACGAAACGGTTGCTATTATCCGCCACAGGAAGTAAAAAATCTATTTTCTTGTCTCCATTGTAATCTCCTGGTATAGGCTGGGCTAGATGTATTTTTATATGCGTATTTGCTTGTTTCCAAAGGAAGCTTAGACTATTGTCATTATTAAGTTCATAGACATATATCTCTCCTTTAGAAATATGGATAAGATTTGTTTTTCCATCCCCTGTAACATCCAATGCATAAAGCAAATCATTACCACTAAATTGTTTTTTTAAACTTCCTGAGGATTTTGAAAAGTTGGATGTTTTACGTTTATCTAAATCTATCCAATAAACACTATATCCTCCACCAGAATGTGACGTACACTCGTAGTCATAAAAGCTCGATGGATTGTATGGATCGTAGGGTTTAGAGTTGTTGTACGAATCTTCCTTGGGCTTACAATCTTGATAAGTATATGCTCCTTCAATAGCTAAAACATCCGTAAGTCCATCTCCATTGAAATCACCAGAAACAATTTTTACTGGTACTCTTCTTATTTTTCCTGTTTCATTAAAGTACCAAACCCATCTGGGCATTCCAGGAGGGATATTTTCTTTTTGTCGCTTCTCTAAATACCAGTCTAAATCTTTATCGTAGTAAATTGGTAACTCCCATTCTTTTTCATACTGTGTGTACACTGGGGCTACAGTACCTTTTATATAAGCCTTAAACTTTAACTTTTCATCGTATTTATGTACAGATACAAAACCTTGATAGTCAGGAAAAATATTGTCATTCTGACCTATTAATATTTGTGCAGGAAATATCTCTGAAAATTTTTCTAATGTTATACCTGACACAAAGCCGCCATTAGAGTTTTCCCTAAAATCATCAAACAAATAGATTTTTTTATAAGCATCATTTCCTTTGGTTGGATAGAGAATAAAATCTGTTAACCTATCTCCATTCATATCAAGAGGAACTGCAGTACTATTCTCTGCAGAGATGTTACCAAGTCCTCCTGTGTTATATACACTCTCCTTATTGCTAAAACTACTACCATGTGTTTCACTATACTCAAACCTAATCGGGTTTCTTTTTTCTGTTCCTATGGACTCTTGCACTTCCATTAGTCTATCATATCCCAATGAATTATGCTTTCCTGCATAGTTAAGGGTATAGGTTCTAAATTCTTTTCCTTTCGAGAATGACTGTATTTTTTCCAATAGCAATGTATTTTCAAAACGCACCCCGCCTATGTAAGCTACCTCAGGACGTGTACGATTTTTATAAGAAAATCGCACTTCATTATCTCCTATTGCTTTTACTTTCCCATAAGTAATTCTCTCAATGGCAATTGTATTACCTAAACGACGATAGTGATAGGTCATTCGAACCCCCTGCAGATTTTCCCAATAGGATATTGCGTAATCTGTATGTGAACGGCTGTCATCCGTTTGTCCGTAGTAGGCTTTTGAACCGTCAGGATAAAGCACTTCAAAATATTTTGGTCCATAAGAAGCTCCATAAGGAGACACTCCTACAGATTTTATCTTCAAATGTGAAAAGTTTTCCGTTTCATAAGTAGCTCCATCTTTACCATACTGCCCTGTCTTTAGTATAAGTCGTTGCCCATCAACTGCAAATCTATCCGTCTCAGTAAAATCTACTGCTGAAATACGAGCATCGTGATATATTGTTGAGCCTACACGAGTAATTACAGAAACTCCTGAAACGTTCCAGCCATAACCCGCCATTCCGTTGCCTGCTTGACTGTTGTAGTTGATAGATAAGGTCGGAACAATCCCTTGTAGTCCTGGCGGTACACTGATAGGTATCGTATAAACAGCCGCTCCTGTTGCCGATACTGACAAATTTCCTGCCGTAAGCCCCGCTGTTACAGCCGAAGCCCCTTTAGCTGTAAGGTTAGTTGAAGAACCACTTCCATCGAGAGAAACTACTGTCGGAGGTGTAGGTGTATCTTCTTTAAATGAAACCCTACGTATTTTTTCTGTTTGCCCGAATGTAGTAGCTAAACAAACAAAAAATAGTAATAGTAATGCTACCCGTTTCATAATGCAACGATCTATTTTTTAATAATTCGAACTGTTTTTTTAGTACCGTCTGAAAATATGCCTATCAAATAATATACACCTTGTACATACGAAGACATATTAATTTCCAACTGTTCTGAAAGGGAATGTATCGAGGTGTTATCATATAGTATTTTCATATCTACGGACGATATGAATATCCGAGTCAATGCACTAGTTTCATAATGATACCAATATACTGTAAGTTGTCCTACTGTAGGGTTAGGAGCTCCCTTTAAAACTATTTCTTGAATGCTTTCATCAGAAATTTTATCCTTTTCTTCCAGAACATTGGTTTCCTCTATGACCTCTTCTTGAAGGGCTTTACGGGTAAGAGCTCCTGCTTCGTTATTCAGACATACGGAAACTCTTGTTTGATTTCCTGCACTGTCATACGAGAAGCATAATTGTTTCTGAGAATATGAGAAGTAATACATTCCCAAAAATAATGTAGTGAGTAGAATATAGCGTGCCATAACCATTCATTTTATGGATCGAAATTTTTAGCAAAGGTATGCAAAAATTTTTAGCAAAAAAATATTTAAATTAGGAAGAATGTGATAATTTGAATTTTTTTAATCCACTAAAAAACAACTATGAAATAATCAAAATAAAATTCCTAAAAACACTATTTCATAGAAAAACTTTAACACAAATTCCTCATTTTATCTCATAACGCATATCAATGTAAAAGTATTACTTTTGCAAAAAAAATGGGTATGAAATGCCGTTTAACTTTTGTTTTATTGTTGAAAGGATTTTTTTTAGGTTTTTCACAAACAACTGTCTATCTTCCTGACATACGCACTATTCAAACAGGAATGCCTTTTTTGGTGCTACAATCCGATGCTCGGGCTGCAGCAATGGCAGATATGGGCGTATCCAGCTCGCCAGATGTGTTCTCACAACGCTGGAACTCTGCAAAGTATGCTTTTATGCAATCCAATAAAGGATTAGGAGTAAGCTATACTCCCTACTTAAACAAACTCACAAATGATGTTTTTTTAGGTAATATTTCCTACTTTTTTCGTCCAAAAGAACGTGGAGCTTGGGGTTTCTCATTTAACTATTTTAGTATGGGGGAAGTAGAGTTTTCACAGATTCAAGGTGGAACTTTTTTCTCTGAAGGATTTGGTAAACCCAATGAACTCACTTTAGATATCTCTTATAACTTACTTCTATCAGATAATTTCTCAATGGGAGTTACAGCACGATGGCTACATTCCAATTTACAATACTATTCTAATGACGAAAAATATATTGCCAATAGCATTGCTATGGGATTTGCGGGATTTTTTCAATCTGAACTGATAACTCACGCTACTTTTGACTCACAATGGAGGGCAGGAATTTCCATTTCAAACATTGGTCCAAAACTTAGCTATGAAAAAGAAGGAAAAGATTTTTTTATACCTACAAATTTGAAAATGGGTGTTAGTTATGACCTGCTTTTTGCCCAAGGGCATTCATTTTCCTTTTTGTTTGAGGCGAACAAACTTTTAATTCCTACACCTCCTCAATATGGATATATTGACAATAACAACAATGGTATACAAGACCAAAATGAAGCTACCAAAATCTTAAAAGGAAAAAATCCCAATGTTTCTTTTTTAGCGGGGATTGTTCAATCTTTTTCAGATGCTCCTAACGGATTCAAAGAAGAGCTTCAAGAAATTTCACTAAGTGCGGGGATAGAATACCGATTTTGGGATAATTTTTCTCTACGTTGTGGCTACTTTCACGAAAATAAAAATAAAGGAGCTCGTAGTTTTTTAACTCTTGGCACAGGGCTCAGGTATCAAAAGATACAGTTTCATTTTTCATATCTATTCTCAATGTCTTCCGTTCCCAATCCTTTTGAAAATGCTCTTCGCATTTCAGGAACCTATGAGAATATGTAACTTGTTATTTTGTATTTTTTCTAACCATATATTGAAGTTCCGCCAATTTCCTTTTTCATCAAAAAAGGCAGTTATTTTTCTTGTTTTTGTATATACAAAGACACATCTTGCTGTTTTTTTGGATAAAAATTTCAGAGCTCTCAAATTACTGATTTATAATAATTTGCATAAAACATTTTGCAGAATAAAAATACGTTTTTTAGACATAAAGTAGTCTAAAATATAACAAACGATTGATATACAATTATTTGAGAGCTCTAAAAAAATGTATTTTTCATATTTTAGACTACTTAAAACGTGTAAAATATAGCAGAACAAAATATTTTATACTATTTTTGTGTTGAGAAAAGCAATATTATTTTCGATTGTTTTTTTCCAATTGAGAATAGGTTTTCCAAGGGCATTTTTCCAATTGTTTGCTACCCAAACTTCGTATTTTTCTTTTAGAGAGGGTTGTAGATTTTGATGGTAAATTTGTAGTGTTTGTACATATTTGATAAATTCTTCCCAAGAGGGATAGCCTGTATTTTCCGTTTTTGGGTCTGAACAATTTTCAACTGAGGTGTCGTTGGTAACTTTGGAGAGATGTAAATTTGCTGTTGAGTTAAGTAGTATATAAGTCGTAGTTCCTCCCTTGTTGGAGTAATAATCAATCCATCCGCTTTCTTTAAGTGTTTTTTGGTTGTAATGATGGTCTGCCGAGCCAGTCGCAAGATTTTTGCTAAATCATAATCTGAAATGGTTATTTGAGAGTCTTCATTTTTAATTTCCTTTAAGAAAAGAAACAATAAAACGGCATTGCTTCCCAGTGACGTTTTTTGCTCTAAATCGTAAAGTTTTTGGATATTTTGCATACTTCAATATTTAAGGTTTAAACTATTGAACAATTGTTGTATATACGCTATTGTATGGAATCATTTTTGTATTTATCTACCCGATAAAAAGTGGTTTTTGCGATATTGGCTTGTTTGCAGGCTTTATCGATGGGCATATTTTTGTTTTCGTACAAATGCAAGGCATATTGATACTTTTCAAGTGTTTGAGGTTGGATTCCTTGCGGTCGTCCTAAATGTTTATTTCTTCGTCTTGCTCCCTCAATCCCGGCACGGGTACGTTCTTTGATTAAATTTCGCTCAAACTCGGCCACCGCTCCAAAGATTTGGATGATGAATTTTCCGTTGGCAGAAGTGGTGTCAAAAACGGGTTCCGAAAGGCTTCTGAAAGCAACTTCTTTTGCTTTGAATATTTCTATAAGCTCAATCATATTTTTTAGTGAACGAAAGATTCTATCGGTTTTGTAAACAACCACCACATCACCCGCCCGCAAATAAGCGAGCATTTCTAAAAGTCCTTTTCTGTCTTCTCGAACACCACTGGCAATATCGGAATAGATTTGCTGACAACCGTGTTCTTTGAGCAAATCAATTTGCGTTTGTAAATTTTGTTCAGGGGTAGAAATACGTGCGTAACCTATGAGCATACTTTTATGAATTTCTCTTTTAAATTTCTTTTTTAAATTCTTTTATATAGAAGAAAGCATATTTTTAAAATTGGTAAATGAGATTGTCTTGACAAAATCAGTCTCAAAAGATAATAATTTTGCATCGCCTGTGATGATAATTTCACTTTCTGTCTGTAGAGCCAGTGCAAATAGAAAATCATCTTTAGGGTCAGGACATCCTCGAAACTTACTCTTTAAGGATACACCATAAGTAAGTTCATCAAAAATAATGAGTGCATTTTCAATATCTTCTTTAGAAAAAAAGGCGTTAAATTTCTTTCGTGACATCACTTCTTGCAGTTCGTCTCTTAATTGTTTACAAGAATATACCAAAAGCTCATTTTCGATTATCAGCTCATATATGGAAAAAGGATCTTTCAAAAAAGCAGAAATCCAAATGTTGGTATCTATGATTATTTTTTTACCTTTCATAGATTTCTTTTCTTACTTGATTGCATTCTTCAATAATTTCTTGCTGTGTTATTTGAGTAGAATTCCTTTTTTTGGCAAGAGCTACTACAGCTTCCTTAGCCGTCTTTTGCTTCTTTTTAGTACTTACTAACTCAACATCAATTCCTAATTTTTTAGAAATAGCCAATAAAAGCTGTATATTTTCAGCCGTACCATTTCTCAATATAAGCGTTTCCATAACAAAGTATTTTTTTGCAAAGATATTTATTTTTTCAATGAGTTAGCCTATAAATCTTTGTTTCTTAAATATTGATTTTACCAGACAACTAAAAAGAACGGATAAAAGCACCAGCATTTCCCTCTATCTCACTCCAATTATTGAGTTTCATAAAGGTTTGAGATTATAAGACCATTAAAAATACAACAAAAAATAAAATTAATACAATTTAACAAAAACAAAAATATAAAAAACAAACAAAAATCTGAATCTGATTTTTTTGAAAGAGATATTTTTCAGGTTTGTCAAAAACCAATCTTACTCTTAAAATCCCTGACTTGTTTCAATATCAGAACTTATTACTGACTTATCAAATTTTTATTGCTGTGTGAAAACATTAGTAAAATATGCACTTTTGAAAGATTTAGAATTTTTAAAACGGAGTTTTGGAATACAAAAACGGAGTTTTGGAATACTTTTTTGATTTTTAAAACGGAGTTTTGGAATACTTTTTTGTAAATAAACGGAGTTTATGTTGTAAAACTCCGTTTATTGTTTTATCTTTGTCAAATATTTAAAACGGAGTTTTGGAATACTTATAAATTGTTGATTTTATGAATGATAAATCGAAATACTTTGAATCTATAGGGGTTAAGGTTGAAAAATCTTCCAATAATGTAAAACCCTATAATAAAGATGTTCTGCAGTCATATATTCTGACAACTGCTCGTTATGATTTCAATGTTTATGAAAAACGAATATTGTACAAACTTATTGAAATTGCCCAGTCTGAAGTTCAAAATCTGAAATTCCCTCAAGATTGTAGGAAAGTACAACACGATTTATTTGGATTCGTTGAAATTACGCTTCCTATATCTTCTATCCTTGCAAATGAAGAAGACAATAATCACGCTAAAGTAAAAAAATCTCTAATCTCGCTCTCTCAAAAATTTTTGATTTATGAAGATAACGAAATATGGGAAAAGATAAATATTGTAGTCTTCCCGAAGATTAAAAAATTTGATTCTCATATTTCATTTACAATCCACCCAAAAATATGGGATTGTATTTTGGATTTTTCAAAAGGATTCCGAAAGTTTGAACTGAAAACAACAATGCAATTTGAGAGTGTTTATGCGATGCGTTTCTATGAACTTTTAAGCGGTCAAGTAAGACCTCTTACTTTTGAGATTGAAACACTCAAAGAAATGTTTTTTCTGACCAATAAATATAAAGAAAATAAAGATTTTAAAAAATATGTTATAGAACCTGCTAAACGTGAATTAGATAAACACAGCCCTTATTCTTTCGAATTCAAAATAAATAAAATCGGAAGAAAATTCCACTCGATAACTTTTTATCCTATAAAAATAGATACGAACAGAGACCAAAGAATCGAAAAACACGATTTAGAGAAACAATTATCCGCCCGTTGGATTTTAGAACCGCAAACTTTGAAATATTTGAAAGACGAATATAAATTTCAACCCAGAGAAATTAATCAATGGTATGAACTTTTCAAAACAGCTCAGAAAGAGTTAGATTTACTCAATTTTCTAGCTAATAAAAAACGATATGCCATAGGAGCCAAAAACCCTAAAGGATACATCATATCTGCCTTAAAAAACGAGATTTCAAGAATTACAGGAAACAGCACCTCAAATGAAGAACAAATAGAAGTTACTTTTAACGACTCTGAATCCAAAAACCATTCTGACTTAACCAAAGAAGAAGCACGAGAAATCGTTAACAAAATTTTTAAACACTTGAATAAGTGATATTTCGTTTTCCGTAAAAAATACTCTTATATTTTCCAAAATATATTAGTCTACTTTTGACAACACTAACCTTGTTTTACTTAATATGGTTACTTTTGAAAGCTCCTCTTTTAATCAAATATATAATATTTTACACATATATATTACTATAAATTTGATTGCTCTTTAATATAATATATAAACTAATTAAATATATATATTATATTATTATCTTTTATAAATTGCTCAATTTAAATTTTTTATATAAATATTTTGACTTCAACTCTATAAAATTAATAATATCTACGAAAAAATAACTCGTTGAATACTCGGACATATTTTTCATATTTTCTTTTTTTGCTAAAGAATAACAAACATTATCATACAACTGTAATGTATCATCCTCGTAGCTCCCAAAAATAACAAAAGTAAGCTCCTGAGTCGGGATAGTTCGCTCCCCCCAACGACGCCCAGGACGTTTTATAAAATCTTTGAATGTGCTTTCTTCTGCCTGATAATACGCTTCAGTCGCTTTCAAATCTTCCACGATTTCAAGCAAAATCATCCTAAAAAAATCCTTCCGGTGCATATAATATACATTTCCTGTTTTTAGAATAAATGTATTTAAAGCTGTTTTAAATTTTTCTGAATTCTCCTTAGATAGACTGATACGGATACTTTGCTTTGTACTTTTTACAGATTGTTGTGAATTTAACTGAGAGGCTATTTCATCAAAATTTTCAGGAATGAATTCTCCTGTTCGTTCTATTTTTTTAACTTTTGCCATTTTCTATTTTTTCTAAAATTTCAGTTACTAATTTTTTAAAATCTTCTGACGCCCTACATTTATCATTATACTCAAATATGGTCATTCCTTCAATAGCTGCCTCAACCACTTTTACATCTTTACGGATGTACGTTTCAAAAACATATTTGGGGTTCTCATCTTTTAATTTTTTGAAGCACGTTGCAAAAACATTTGTGTTATCAATGGCATTTGAAAAATAGATTCCTAACAATTTTAAATTAGAATTATATTTTTTTAAATCTAACATTTTTTTTGAAAAGGGAAAAACATTTTTGATGGAATACAAATCCGCTTGTATTGGTATTATTACAAAATCAACCGCACAAATCGACAGCTCCGCCGATGTAACAAAATGCGGATTGATACCTGTTGGTGGAGCATCTATTAATATAAAATCATATTGTTTATCCAGGTTAGAATTTTCTAATGCTTTTTGCAAATCCAATCTATTGTACTTATCTGCATACAAATCTGGAGAGCCTGCCAAAAGATGAAAATTTTCAGCAATACTTGATAAACGTAGGTTTTTACCCTCATTATCTAAAAATTCTTTGATGGTATAAGTTGTATTATTTATTCCTACGCCACTTGTCAAATCACATTGATTATCTGCGTCGATAAGAAGCACCTTGTAACCCCTATTGTGAAGCTCTGCTCCTATATGAATTGTATTTGTCGTCTTTCCAACCCCACCTTTATGATTGATATTTACTATTTTCATATTGATTGACATTCCATTATGACCGCAAAATTAAGTATTTATTTTCAAATATACAAAATAAAATTTTTATATATTTGATTATTATTGCTCTAATATCTTAATTCTTAATAAATAATTTTCAGTTTATTCTAAAATTTTTGTGACACAAGATTTATCCTTTTGAAATAGCAAAATTGGTTATTTCCAATTGATTAACTTTTTAGGAATTTTATCATATATTTTTTCTATTGGATATTCTTTAAAACGGTAGGTTTTAGGAGTTCGATAAATAGAATTTTCTTTTGTCTTATAATCTTTGAAATACAGAATATCAAAGGAAGCAGTATCTCTGATAACTCCTTTTTCTTCTGCTAAATAATAATCTCCAAGATAATTGTAGAACCATCTTATCGTTATGGTATCGTTTTTTATATGATACTTCCCCCAATTCCATATGAGGCTGTCCGAAAAGTTTTGGACAGCCTCTTTATTTTTATGCTAATTCTTCTTTGACTGCTGGAAGTAAAAATATTTTCTTTTGGGTTTCCAACTCTATTAAGCCTTTTCGGCTCAATGCCTTATCTGTAAATGGATTTATAAACTCATTAAACAATTCTTCTAATCTATTTTTACGGCTACTATCATCCATTGACTTTTCAAAATCAAACACATCTTTGTAATTGTCAGGTTGCCTTGCAAAAACATCTCCTGTATGTTTCTTTACTAAATCTTTACCCTTTACATAGGTATTACCAAACATTGACTGTACGAATATTTTAATGTTCAATTCGTAATAATCTCCAAAATTTGATTTCTGCAAGTCAAGTACGTTGATACATTCATCACTTTCTCTGAACCAACCGCCAAAGGCTTTTTCAAATCCATTCTTATTAGTAATATCATCAAATATTTTCTTAAACTCTTTACTATCCATAATTAATAAGTATCTAAAACGGTTTTCCAATTTATACCTTTGAATCGGGGCATAGTTTGTAATTCCTACATATACATTTGAAGTTGTTTTTGTCCTGCTTGCATTGCTTTTGGATTGAATGGTTTCAACTCATAGATAATTCCATTCTTTACATCTAAAAAGTCAATTCGCTTTCCACTTGGTAATCTAAATTCCTTAAAGGTGTTAATACCATCATCTAATCCTACTTTATAAGCTTTATGCATTTGTTGCCCAAGCTTTAAACTGGATTTCGTATATGTTACCCCTTTAGTGGCATTCCCCCCAACAGAAATTCCCCTAATCGTTGACCCATACACCAATGTTGCTGTATTAGCAAAAGCCAAAACCCCTTGCTCGGTGGTTTTGGATGTTCCATTAAGATTTATCATTGGATTGGAACTATCACCCACACGCCTTAACATTAGCATCTGTACGGGTGTATAAATATCATTCACAAAATTATAGACCATTTGCTCCAAGAAATTCC
>JBGYFE010000053.1:0-2819 GCA_041819925.1 Capnocytophaga sp. | reverse complement strand
TATTTTAGCCCATTGGAAAATACATTATCAATTGCAGCATAAAAAATAGCCGATCTTAAAACGCATTTATTAAGGTGTGGAAGGTTGGTTTTCTTAAGAAATTACTGGAAAGCTGAGTTTATTCACAGCCTGACGTTTTGCAGCTTGGCGAAGTGGCGGAAATCGAAGCACAAATGTTCAGTTTTGCACAAAAGTTCAATCGAAGAACTGCCGTTGAATTTAGCACTAAACCCGCCATTTTGCCAAACTGCTGTTAGCGGCTGTATTTTCTGTTATAGTTCAAATTTTCGTTCTATGTTTATTTGTGTCAAAAATGTTTCATCGTGCGATACAACAATTATTGTCCCTTGATATTCATTTATTGCTGCCGTTAGTATTTCAACATTCTGAATGTCTAAATTATTTGTTGGTTCGTCAAAAATAATAATATCTGGCGACTTGCTGTTAATTGTCAAACAGCAAAGCAACAAACGCATTCTTTCGCCACCACTCAAAGCACTACAAGATTTATCCCAATCGTCTTTCGTAAATAAAAAGCGATTTAATCTGACTTTGATTTCGTGTTCTTGTAATGCGGAAACGTTAAATTGTTGGGCTTGTTCGAAAACTTTTAGTTGGTCGTCAAGCAAAGAATAGTCTTGGTCAATGTAAACAGCTTTGTTGTCCGCTCGGTAAATTGTTCCTGTTTGTAGTTCAATGTCGCCTAAAATAAGTTTTATCAAAGTTGTTTTTCCAGAACCGTTTTGTCCTTTCAATGCAATTCGTTCACCACTTGTAATTTGAAAATTCAAGTTCTCGTTCCAAAGTGGTTGAGTGGTATAAGCAAAATTGAGGTTTGTTGCCGTGAACAAAATTTTTCCTTTGTGTAAAGCTGAATTGTCAAAACCGAACTTCATTTTGTCAATGTCGGGCAACGAAGAACGAAGTTCTTGTAACTCTTGTGAAATGCCACCGATTTTTTCTGTATGAACACTTTTCAATTTTGATGTGCTATTTTCTGCGTTGTTTCGCAAAGTATTCATCATTATTCGGGCAACACCTGCTTTTTCTTGTTTTCCTTTTCCACGACTATCTAATTTTTGTTGTCGTTCTATTGTTTCCCGTTCTTTTTCTTTGGCTTTTCGCAACGCCTTTTCTTTATTTTGAATGTCTTGATTTAGGGCGTTGTTTTCAATTTGCTTTTGCTCTTTGTAAAAATCGTAATTCCCGCCATAAACTTTAATTCCGTTTCGGCTCAATTCGCAAACGTTGTCCAAAAGATTGAGTAATTTTCTGTCGTGACTAACAACAATTAAAGAACTTTTTGTTGTTTGGATGAAATTGTATAAAAGTTGTCTACCCGAAATGTCTAAATGATTGCTTGGTTCGTCCAACAAAACTAATTTGGGTTTATGAATAGAAATCCCCGCCAAAAAAACTTTTGTTTTCTGCCCTCCGCTTAATGTTTCCATTTTTTGTGATAAGTCCAAATTGTCTAATTGCCAATAGCTCAGTGCTTCTTTGCAACGGTCTTCTATTGTCCAATCGTCATTGAGCAAATTGAAATTTTCATCGCTTGTGTTTCCGTTCAAAATTTCTTTCAAAGCGTTCAATTTTTCTTCAATTCGCAATGCTTGTGTTATTGTCAAATGATTGAATTGTCCGAAAATTTGCGGAACATAATACGGCTCGTCTTCAACGTTTATTTGTCCGCTTGAAGGTTGAAGTTCGTTCGTAATTATTTTGAACAAAGTAGATTTTCCTACTCCGTTGTTACCGATTAAGGCTTTCTTTTCGTTATTGTTTACTGTTAAATTGATATCGCTAAACAGTAAATCTTTGCTTGGGTGTGTATATGAAATGTTTTGTAAAATCAACATAATTTCTTTCGTTAAAGATGAAACAATACAGCAACCGCTTTGCGATTGTTGTTCTGATATGTCTGAAAGAAATTATTTTTTACATTTTGTCTTTACTTGATTGTTCGTGTCTGCAAATATACAATTTATTTTATCACGGTCAGTCGTAATATAGCCGCTAACGGGAAACGGCTTTGCGAAGGCGGGGCTTTTACACCTAAAATTTCTATTAAAACTGCACCAAGCAAAAACCATTTTCGTTTTTTCAAAATTACAAAAAAATAAAAAACGAAATGGTTTTTTGCGACTAATAATCACGAAACTTTCAACGCAAGAGAAATTCACCCCCGCTTTTGCAAAACCGATGTTGTGCGATGTTTTTCTATTGCAATTCGCTTTTCTCGTAATCGGATAGTAACTCTTTAAGTTCTTCTTTAGTTATTCCTTTTTTCGATTCTAATTTCATATTTATTAAGACGTCTTCTTTATTCCTTTCGAACTGATACAAACTATCTAAAATATGGTTAAAGGAATATTCTTCGATATCTATTTTAAAAATTCTATTAGAAGTGGAATCAATTTGGAATTTTTGTAGTTTATTAGTATTGTAATTCAAATATTCAATAATTAAAGTATGGTTTTGAGAAGAATTTTCGTATGGTTTTTCAAAAATTGTGATTGCAAATGGTATTATTGACAGTAACCCATTCCATGAAACGTGTAATACGATAGATGTTAAAAGATTAAACCTCACTCTTAAGAATGTTAGAAAAACTCCTCCAATAAGTTGAGTTGAAATTAAAATAGGTAAAATACAGTAAAAAAGCGTAGAATTATTTTCATAATTACTACTATGACCAAATCCAAAAATAAAAATTGATGTGTAGACACGAACAATCAAGTAAAGACAAAATGTAAAAAATAATTTCTTTCAGACATATCAGAACAACAATCGCAAAGCGGTTGCTGTATTGTTTCATC
>JBGYFE010000052.1:0-40443 GCA_041819925.1 Capnocytophaga sp. | reverse complement strand
GTTTTCCAATTTTTCTTTAATTGTTAAATCTTGATAACTTTTATCGTTTTTTGTTTGTGGGAAGTTTCTCACTTGCTTTTCAACCACAAGAAGGTTTCTTCAAAAAGCAATGTTAGACGAACGAAGAAAATATATTTTTACATTTTTTTCAAAAACTGCTTTCAAATAAAAATAAAAGTTTTATTTTTGCCGAACTTTTAATGAAAATGATATGGCAGTTTACAGAAAGAGAAACGACAGACCTAATAGAAAAAAGAAAACAGATGAATTAGATGAACTACAAGAGGAACGACTTCATCAAGAAAGTACCACCGCCGAAGTGTTTGATTCGCTTGATGCAGGAGCTTCAAAAACAGCGGATTGGATTCAGAAAAACCGAAAAATAATCATCGGTACGTTGGTTTCTGTGGCCGTGGTTGGGTTGGGATATTTGCTCTATCAACAGTTTGTGGTTGCTCCGAAAGAGAAAGAAGGTGCTAACGAGTTGTTTTTCGCTCAGGAGTTTTTTGATGCGGCATTGAACGCCTCTGATGATAAAGTGAAAGACTCTTTGTTCAATGTTTCACTCAAAGGAGGAAACGGAAAATATGGTTTTTTGGAAATTATTGAAAATTACAGTGGAACAAAAGCTGCTAATTTAGCAAATTACTCCGCTGGAATGGTTTATATGAATCAAGCGAAGTATGATAAAGCTGTTGAACATCTCAAAAAGTTCGATTCACCTGATGAGATTTTGGGCGCTTTGGCATTAGGGAATATTGGTGACGCGTATTCTCAACAAAAAAATGATGCAGAAGCCTTGAATTATTACAAAAAAGCTTTTGAACATAGCAACAATGAATTTACAACACCTATGTATTTAAAAAAGGCAGGTATTATTGCAATGTTGCAAAACAACAATCAGGAAGCTAACAAATATTTTGAGCGTATTAAAGATGAGTTTCCAACTTCGGAAGAAGCTCGCACCATTGATATACTCATCGGAAAAATAAATAATTAACTTTTTTAATTAACATCAATCTACACCTGTCATTTCCAGTGGCTCTTTTTCACAAAAAGCCTTTGCGGAAATTGACAGGTGTATGTTTTTCATAAAGAAAGTAAGCTATGGCAACAGAAAATAAAAACTTATCACATTATGACAAAACAAAAATTCCGAATGTAAAATCATTCCGTTTTGGAATCGTTACTTCCGAGTGGAATGAACAAGTTACTTTCGGATTGAAACAAGGAGCTATCGAAACCTTGAAAGATTGTGGCGCAATTCCTGAAAATATTATTTGTTGGGAAGTGCCAGGAAGTTTTGAATTGGTGCACGGATGTAAAAAAATGCTAAAAACACAAAGCGTTGATGCCATCATTGCCATTGGTTGTGTTATACAAGGAGAAACACGTCATTTTGATTTTGTATGTCAAGGGGTTACACAAGGAATTGCTCAATTGAATGCCACAGAAGAAATTCCTATAATTTTTTGTGTGTTGACAGACAATAATTTGCAACAATCCTTAGACCGTAGTGGAGGAAAACACGGAAATAAAGGTATTGAAGCTGCCATAGCCGCTATTAAAATGGTAACCCTGTAACAAGTTGGTATTCACATACAAATGTTTCTTTGTTGAAAGTTGAAAAGAAAGTAGATTAACGAAAAATAAACATTGAATGTCAATATTTTAAAAATAAAACTTTAATTAGTTTTTGAAAAAAATTGTTTTTTACAGATTTCTGTATTAACTTTGCGGTCTAAGGAATACTGAGGAATGTTGACTATGAGCAGTATAAGCAACTTGGTGGAATTACTTGAAGAGAAAGTAACTTCTTTGAGAGAAAGAGTTGGTGATTTGAAATTTGAAAATCAACAACTTATCCAAGTCATCGAGACGCTTAAAAGTGAAAAACAAGCGTTGGAGAAAGAAGTTTTGATTTGGAAGGAAAAGAATGATGCCATCAAGATTGCAAACAGTATTCTCGGCAGTAGTGAAAATAAAACAGAAGCAAAATTAAAAATAAATGCTTT
The DNA here is from genome assembly GCA_041819925.1 of Capnocytophaga sp. Taxonomy (GTDB): domain Bacteria; phylum Bacteroidota; class Bacteroidia; order Flavobacteriales; family Flavobacteriaceae; genus Capnocytophaga. Next base: position 38,428 of record JBGYFE010000052.1, on the reverse strand, counting down.
AATTCGAGAAATTGATGCTTGCATTGTTCAGCTTTCAAAATGATAATTCAAAATATGGATAATACCTTGAAAATAAAGCTCTCAATTGCTGATAGAGTTTATCCATTGGTGATTGAACCTCGCCAAGAGGAGGGGTTTCGGAAAGCTGCAAAAGAAATAAATGAAATGATTCATAATTTCGAGCAAAACTATGAATTAAAAGATAAGAGAGATGCTTTGGCAATGTGTACCATTGTACTTGCTACTCAAATTGAACAAACAAAACTCGATGAAAGTTATCAAGATTTAACAATTAAAGAAAAATTGGAAAACATCTGCAAAGTGGTGGATTCCATCATTTAGTCTGACACGTTCTTTAACATAGACATAACATTACTGCCTACATTGATTGCACTTTTTGGTAAACTCAACACCTATAATTTTTAAAAGGGTAAGAGGAGTTGTTAAAGCGAGCCGTCCTTGAACGGATACTTGACCAACTCAGTAGCCCTAAACCTGTTTTTGGAGTTTATGCAAACTCTTAATCAATGTAGGTTTTTTTATATATAAATTTTTATTAACAAATGATGACACTTATATTAGGAATTGCAGTTGCAGCCATTGTTGGAATTATCGTCGGGTTTACAATTGCAAAAGTATTAGAGAAAAAAAATGCCTCAAAGATTATCACAAATGCACAAACAGAAGCCAGTACACTTTTGAAAGATGCTAAAAATGAGGCTGAAAACATTAAAAAAGACAAAATTTTACAGGCAAAAGAGAAATTTTTAGAGCTAAAAGCTGAACACGAAAAAGTTATTGCTGGCAAAGACAAAAAAATGGCAGAAGCAGAGAAGCGTATTCGTGATAAAGAATCGCAAGTTTCTAACGAGTTGGCTCAAAACAAACGTCTTAAAGAAGACTTGGAGGAGAAAAATAAGGAGGCGGAACATCGTTTGCAAACTATTGATAAAAAGCAAGAAGAAGTAGAACGATTGCATAAAAGCCAAATCAAACAATTAGAGGTCATTTCAGGTTTATCAGCAGAAGAAGCTAAAACACAACTTACTGACTCTTTGAAAAGTGAAGCACAAGCCGATGCTATGGCTTATATCCAAACAACCATTGAAGAAGCAAAATTGACAGCTCGTCAGGAAGCCAGAAAGATTGTTATTAATACGATTCAACGCATTGGAACAGAGGAAGCAATTGACAATTGTGTTTCGGTGTTTAATTTAGAATCTGATGATGTTAAAGGGCGTATTATTGGTCGCGAAGGGCGTAACATTCGAGCGTTAGAAGCGGCTACTGGGGTTGAAATCATTGTTGATGATACGCCAGAGGCCATCATTCTGTCTTGTTTTGATGCTGTTCGTAGGGAAATTGCGCGTCTTTCTCTGCACAAGTTAGTAACTGATGGGCGTATTCACCCAGCACGTATTGAAGAAGTTGTTGAAAAAACAACCAAACAAATTGAAGAAGAGATAGTTGAAATAGGAAAACGTACTATAATTGATTTAGGAATTCACGGATTACATCCTGAGTTGGTGAAGTGTGTAGGACGAATGAAATATCGCTCTTCTTACGGTCAGAATCTTTTGCAACATTCACGTGAAGTTGCCAAACTTTGTGGCGTGATGGCTGCCGAGTTAGGATTAAATGTTAAGTTGGCAAAACGTGCGGGATTACTACACGATATTGGGAAAGTGCCACAAGTGGAAACCGAAGTGCCTCACGCCATTTTAGGAATGGAGTGGGCTGAAAAATACGGAGAGAAACCCGAAGTTTGCAATGCTATTGGGGCTCATCACGATGAAATAGAAATGACTTCACTTTTGTCTCCCATTGTGCAAGTATGTGATGCTATCAGTGGAGCAAGACCAGGTGCACGCCGTCAGGTATTAGATTCATACATTCAACGTTTGAAAGATTTGGAAGATGCCGCTTTTTCGTTCCAAGGAGTTAAAAAGGCGTATGCTATTCAAGCGGGACGTGAATTGAGAGTAATTGTTGAGAGTGAAAAAGTTAGCGATGATAAAGCAGCTGAATTATCATTCAATCTTTCCCAAAAAATCCAAACGGATATGACATATCCAGGGCAAGTGAAAATTACTGTGATACGTGAAACAAGAGCGGTAAATATAGCAAAATAATGAAGGTTTGAGAGATATCGAAACATCCAACTTTATGAGGTTGGATGTTTTTTTTTAATTTGATATGGCTTCGGAAATCAAATAACCACCTGTCCAAGCGTTTTGAAAGTTGAAGCCTCCTGTGATGGCATCAACATCAATCACTTCTCCTGCTAAGAACAGATTTTTAAACAATTTGCTTTCAAATGTTTTGAAGTTTATTTCAGAAAGGGAAACACCACCAGCGGTTACAAATTCTTCTTTAAAGGTAGATTTCCCACTTATCATAAAGTGTGAATGCGTGAGAATTTCTGCCAAATTTCGGATTTGAGTTTTATTGAGTTCTGACCACAAATTACTCGGTGATAGCCCCGCTTTTTCTAAAAGACGTGACCATAAACGTTTCGGAAGGTGGAACAAGGTTGTATTTTGCAACATTTTTCGGCATTGTTTCTGTTTGGTATCTTGTAAAAAAGCAAAAACTTCCTCTTGATTTGTGTTTTTAAAAGAGGAAACAAGCCAATTAACTTCTAAGATACATTTGTAATCAAGTTCTGCCAGCACACGAGCTCCCCAAGCTGAAAGTTTTAATACCGCAGGACCGCTAAATCCCCAATGAGTAATTAGTAAAGAAGATATATTGTTTATTTTTAAAGGTTTTCCGTGTAAATCTCGAAGAGAAACTTCCGCAGTAACAGCTATTCCTGCCAAATCTTTTATAAAACTGTCAGATGTATTAAACGTAAATAAAGACGGCACGGGTGTAACGATAGTGTGTCCCAAATTAGTTAATAAATCCCATACTTTTGGGTTGTTTCCTGTTGTTATGACTAATTTTTTTGCTAAAAATGTATTTTTGGTGGTTTCCACTTCCCAGAAATCATCTGTTTGACGAAAATTTGTCATATTTTGTTCTGTGAGAACAGATATTTTTCGTGTTTTGGTCTCTTTTAGGAAGCAATTAACGATAGTTTCAGAAGAATTTGATGCAGGAAAAACACGTCCGTCATCTTCAATTTTCAGAGCTATTCCTCTATTTTCAAACCACTCCATCACATCGCCACACATAAAACGATGAAACGGACTGAGTAATTCTTTTTCGCCTCGTGGATAATTTTTTACCAAATGTTGGGGAATAAATTCGGCGTGTGTAAGATTACAACGACCTCCGCCCGAAATACGTACTTTTGAAAGCACACTTTTACTTTTTTCCAAGATGGCAATTTTCAGTTGCGGATTTTTTTCAGCACAATTGATAGCTGTGAAAAAACCAGCTGCTCCTCCACCGATGATTAATACGTCGTATATCATATTGTATCGATACAAATAAATAGGGGCGAACTACAATTTCGCCCCAAATATTACAAACTTATTTCTAATTTCTACGGATAGGGTGCTAAAATCACTTCTAAACCATCAATTTGGCTTGTTATTGGAATCTGACATCCTAAACGGCTATTTTCCTGAACGTGAAAGGCTTCGGAAAGCATAGCTTCTTCATCGGGTAATTTTTCAGGTAGAGGAACATCGTTTTGGATATAACACTGGCACGAAGCACACATAGCCATACCACCACAAACGCCGATTTCTCCATCTTGAGCAATTTCATAGGAACGCATCACTTCCATCAGATTCATATTCATATCTGTGGGAGCTTTCAGTTCATATAAAAGACCTTCACGATCAGTTATTCTTAGTGTTATATCACTCATTTTTAGTAATATTCAATTTTTCGTACCCTGATTTTGGTAGGTTTTCCTTGTTCATAGAGCACAGATTCCTTCCAATTGCCTTTCGTGTCAAACGAGTATTTGTATTGATAATCAAAATCAGGAGTTCGATGAAGTTTTAACAACCCGTTGGCATCAAAAACTTTTTTTGAAAGTACCTTTCCATCTTTAGATTTGATGATTTCTGTTTTTCCGGCTGCCCCATAAAGTGTATTTTGCTGATAAAAGAAAGTTGCATCATCTTTCGCTGTGCAAACGGTTTGTGTCAATCTTCCGTCCTTGTCATATACGTAAAGGCATTCGGTTTCTTTATCGTCTTGATTTAAAAATTTGGCTTTCACGAGTTTATTTCGTTTGCAATATTCTTTTTCTACCCGTAAAAAAATATTATGCTCAGGAAGGGTCTCTTCCGAAAAGGTTACTTTCTTGGAAGAATTATACTTGTATTGTTCATTTTTGGTATATTTTTCCCGAATTCTGTCAGAAGTTTGGTGAAAATCTCCTTCTTTCAATTGGAAAAATCCTGAAGCCTTGTTTTTTTCGACGCAATTTCCGAGTTTATCATATTCAAAAGTAACTGTTTGTAACATCTGATTGCCTTCATACTCGTCAATTTTTACCAAACGTTTATTGTTATCATATGTGTAATTTTTGTCAATCATAAAATCGCCATCTGACACACGGAAACACGTTTGACTTTTAACCAATTTTCCTGTCAAGTCATACATAAAATCAACAACTCCAAAAGGATTTCCCTCTGAGTAGTAGGTTGTTATATTCGTATTTTTGCCACTTCTGTCAAATTCGTAAGAAATATTAGTTTGAGCATCTTTTGAATCTAACTTTCCGAAATACCAATCTTCCACAAGAGGAAAAATATTGAATTTTTTCCCGCCAATAGTTCTGTCTCCTTTGGTGTTGGCTTCCAAGTAATACGAATAATCTTCAATCTTCTTCACTTTCCCTTTGATAACTAATCGTTTAGGGCTAATTGTGTCAATTTGAGCTTGTAGCGTAGTTACTGACATCGCAAATAGCACAAAAAATAAGTAGCATCTGTTTACATTCATCATTTCTCTCATCTCCTTTAAATTTAGTTTTTATATGCTTTAAGTAATCATCTCTCTTATTCTATTGATTTTACCACTGCTTTTTCAGCTTCTTTTCGACTGCCATCAAAACCTTCAACACCAGCGACAGTGGTATATTTGAGTACATATTTTCGATTCGGATTTAAGCGATTGAAAATACTTTGGCACATTAGTGTTGCCTCGTGAAAGCCACACAGAATGAGTTTGAGTTTTCCAGGATACGTATTGATGTCTCCAATGGCATAAATACCCTCTATGTTTGTTTGGTAATCCAAAGCGTTATTCACTTTGATAGCATTCTTTTCTATTTCTAATCCCCACGAAGCAATTGCCCCCAGTTTGGGTACTAATCCGAATAGTGGAATGAAAAAATCCGTTTCAAGAGTTTGTTTTTTACCTTCTATATCCAATACGACTGATTCTAACTTTCCGTTTCCGTTTAGTGCTATTACTTCGGCAGGAGTTATAAGATTTATTTTTCCTTCTTGCTTTAATTGCTGTACTTTTTCAACCGAATCTAACGCTCCTCTGAATTCGTTACGACGATGTACAAGCGTAACTGACTTAGCTATTTTTGAAAGGAAGATACTCCAATCCAATGCCGAGTCTCCACCACCTGCAATAACTACATTTTTATCTTTAAATTGTTCTGGATTTTTTACAAAATATTCAACACCGTTTTCTTCATATGCCAATAAGTTTTCAATTTCAGGTTTTCGAGGTTCAAATGTACCTAATCCGCCTGCAATAGCGACAGCTTTTCCTTTCACTTTAGTCCCTTTGTTGGTAGTAACGACAAATGTACCGTCATCGAGCTTATCGATATGTTCGGCAGTTTCTGATAGAGTAAATTCGGGCTGGAATTGTTTTATCTGCTCCATCAAATTATCAATTAGTTCGCCAGCTCCTACGGAAGGATACCCCGGTATATCAAAAATGGGTTTTTTTGGGTACAATTCAGCCAATTGTCCACCTGGTTGTGGGAGCGCATCAATCAAATGGCATTTTAGTTTTAGTAATCCGGCTTCAAACACGGCAAAAAGCCCCGTAGGTCCTGCTCCTATGATGATAATATCTGTTTCTTTCATTTAGTAAGTAGCCAATTTCAAACGTAAATATTACTTTTTAAAGTTCCTCCGATACAATAAAGAAAAACAATTTCGGAGCAAAAATACATATTCTTTCTGATTTTCAAAAAAAACTTCTACTTATGAAAACAGAAAGGTATTGTTTTTGGGATAATTTTGTGAAAATATCACCATTTTAAACAGAAAGTTATTTCTATAACTTTCGTTTTCTGTATATTTTTTTGCTTTTAACTAAGGACATTGCCATAAACTAATGCTCCAACAGTTTTTACGGGTTCGTACAGAATAGATGTTTTCAAGGTTTCCTGAGGAAGCCAGCTGAAAGTTTGCGACGTTTTTTCTAAAAACACTAACATTGAACCTGCAATGATGGTCATTTTTGAGAGTCCTAAAAGTCCTCCACACAATCGGTTGAGCAATCCTAATGAAGCCGATTCAACTACTTTTGTCAATACCTTAGCAAGTAACATTACGGCCAACATAATGAAAATCAATGTAAATGCAAACGAAACCGCTTCCATAGTTGACTTGTTAAGAGAAATGTATTGATTTAAGACATCGGCAGTATAAAATGAAAAATGAATTGCTCCATAAATTCCCAAAACAATGGCAAGCAATGATGCCAATTCAATGATTAGTCCACGAAATAACCCACGAATCAATCCAAAACCCAAGAAAAGTAACAGAATTATGTCTATTGTGTTCATCAATTTTATTATATGCAATTTTTGTAAATTAAATTATTCAAAAAAATGATTTGTTTTAAAAAAATGAAATAAGAACAAATCTGGAAAGCAAACCAATACATTGCGGGACAAAGATATAATTTTTTTATATTTCTGTTATCATATTTTGTCTCTTATCTCCAAATTTATTATTCCTCTGCTACTATACGAATAAATTAGGAAAGGGAGAAATAAAAGTAAAAGTTCTTGTGTCTAAAAAGAAAAGAGGCGGACATTTATCCGCCTTCTTTTCTTTATAAAATTATTTATTGGATATTGGAGTTTACCCTCTATTCCTAAAAAGTTCCACAAAAGCATCGGCAAGTTTGGGCATTGCTCCGTGTTGTTGGCATACGTAAGCTGCTACTTCGGCTGCCAATTGCTGTGCCTCCTCAATGGACAGTCCGTTGAGATATGCCGCAACAAAAGCTGCCGTAAAAGAATCGCCTGCACCCACTGTATCAGCAACGTGTACTCTGGGCGAAGGAGCAAAAGAAACCTTTTCGGGAGTGAAAACATAGCTTCCTTGCGTTCCTTTGGTCAAAATCACGATTTGTAAACTGTAATCGTGTAATAATTTCTTACAAATTTCTTCTTCTGTGCCTTCCCAATGGAACAACTTGGCAATTTTCACTACTTCCTCGTCGTTAAGTTTCATCATATTTGATAGTTTTAACGACTCGTCAATAATTTCTTTCGTATAATAATTCAATCGCAAGTTAATATCAAAAATTTTAAGACTATCATCGGGTACGGTTTCTACAAATTTTCGGATACTTGCCCGCGACACTTCATTGCGTTGTGCTAACGAACCAAAGCAAACCACTTTTGTATTCTTTGCCAAATTTTCGGTGCGAGGCGTAAACGGAATATTATCCCACGCCACATTTTCGCATATTTCATACTGCGGAATGCCAGCTCCGCTGAGAGTTACTTGCACCGTTCCTGTCGGAAAATCGGTGGTTTCAAGCAAATAATTGAGGTTTTTCTCCTCCAAACTTGACAAAATTTCCTTGCCCAAAAGGTCTTCACCAATAGCACTCACTGCATATCCGTTAAAACCGAATTGCGATGCGTGATAGGCAAAATTAGCTGGTGCACCACCCAATACTTTTCGTTCAGGAAATACGTCCCAAAGGATTTCCCCCAAACCTACAACTATATTTTTCATTTGTCTTTCTTTTAATCTTTTAATAATTCTTTACAAAAATAATCATTTTTTTGTATTTTTATTTGTGTAAGGGTGAAAAATGTTTCGCCCTACTATGGCATCTTACGCAGTTTTTCCTTTTAAATTCAATGTCATTACAATTAAGTATGCTACCCCGATGCTAAGCACTGCCAAAGCACCTACTTGTGAGGAAACAGCATCGGTGGCAAGTCCCATAAAGAAAGGAAAAATTGTTCCGCCGAAAAGTCCCATAATCATCAAACCGGACACTTCGTTTTTCTTGCTCGGAAGGGCGAGCATCGCTTGTGAAAAGATAATCGGAAAAATATTAGAATTACCAAAACCAACCAATGCAATAGCTACATAAAGAGCTGTTTTGGTGTCAAATATAAAAAATCCGACCATTGCTGCAATCATACAAAATACGCTCAATCCAAAGAATTTTTTAGGTGAAAACACCGACAAAATAAACGCCCCACTGAAACAGCCTATCGTACGGAACAAGAAATAAACACTCGTTGCATACGTAGCATCTTGCAGGCTGATTCCTAAACGTTCCATTAGCAGTTTTGGAGCGGTTACATTCACTCCAACATCAATCCCTACGTGGCACATAATTCCTAAAAAGCAGAGCAAAATAAATTTGTTGCCAAGTAGCGAAAAACATTCGGCAAACGAAGCGTTTTTGCTTTCCTCTTTCTCCTCTTCGATAGAGGTAAAACCAAGCCATACGATAGCAATTACTGAAATGATGGTGAAGAGCGGAAACAACAACTTCCAATTGTCAAACATCAAAGCGGCACGTGTCATCAAAATTGGAGCAATGAACGAAGCAATGGCTTTGACAAACTGCCCAAAAGTAAGTGAACTCGCTAATTTATCGCCTTTTACAATGCTCGAAAGTAGCGGATTGATAGCCACTTGCATCAGCGTATTTCCAATTCCTAAAAGGGAAAACGAAATAAGCATCGAAACATACGAATAATGCACAAACGGAATTGCCAGCGAAACGGCAGTGATGATTAAGCTCAAAATTACGGTTTTGCGTCTCCCGATTTTGCCCATAAGCACGCCCGTAGGCACGGAAAACAACAGAAACCAAAAGAACACAATCGACGGAAGTGTGTTAGCAACCGTATCACTCAAATTAAAATCGTCTTTCACATAATTGGTAGCAGCTCCCACAAGGTCAACAAAACCCATACAGAAAAAAGCCAACATCACAGGCAATAAACTACCTAAAATAGATTTCTTTGTCATTTTTATATTATTTTAAATTATGAATTACCATTCCTTCTACGTTTATTTTACCTTTTTGGTTGTCAAAAGATAACGAATTATAAACCGCCGAAGGGAAAACGGTATTGGTTTGTACAATTTCGCCATCATTAATAAAAATTTCGGTCGAATTTTTATCTACAAACAAACGAATTTTATAGCTATCTTTCACTACCAGCGGTGCATTAATGCGTTCCGAAGCGAAATTATTACTGAAATCAATATTACCGCTTTGAGAACGGTCAACTGCAAAATTTTTATTCTTCACATCAAAAATAAAACGCACTTGTTCGCTTTTGTCATTGAATAATTTAAACTCGAAAACGTCTGTTTGTTGTGGTTTTACGACAAATTCCACTTCGTAAGCCCCTTCGTTGTTGTTGAGTAACTTTTCAATGACGTAATTCTTCTCAACGGACTGATTGTTTAATTTTTCCGTTTCTTTGCGTAATTCGTTCAACTCTTTCACAGGAACGCTGCTCACCACCAAATGTTCGCCATTGTGAGCCAATTTCAATTCACGCGGAAGCGTCATCGCACTGCGGAAATTTTCTGTCGGGATAAGGTTCGCATAATCCCAATTGTTCATCCAACCGATAAATAAGCGTCGTCCGTCCGAACCGGGAATGTTGCTCCACGTAACGCTTGCATAGTTGTCGCGTCCGTAGTCAAGCCACAGCGGATAGTTCATCGCATCGGGTGTAAAGGTTTTTCCGTCGAAATCACCGATGAAATACTGTGTGGCACTTCCGCCGTTAATTCCGCCAGGGTTGATGCTTACGAAAAGTATCCATTTGGTTTTTCCGTTATAAGTCAGCGGAAAAAGGTCAGGACACTCCCATACACCTCCGTGTGCACCGATACCTTCTCCAAATTCGCTCAATTTTTCCCATTGTTTTAGGTTTTTAGAGCCGTAAAATGTGATAGTTTGCGAAGTGGCAAGCGACATTATCCATTGTTTGGAGGTGTCGTGCCAGAAAACTTTCGGGTCGCGAAAATCGACAATATTGGGGTCTGCCAACACCGGATTTTGGTCGTAAGTGGTGAAAGTGCGTCCGTTGTCAAGACTGTATGCAATGGATTGTGTTTGGCTTTTTCCTGCCGAAGTATAAATGGCAATCAAAGCATCTTTGCCGAAGCCAGCCGTATTGTCTTTGTCAATTACGGCACTTCCAGAGAAGATTGCTCCGATAGCATCAGGCGACAAAGCAACGGGCAAATACTCCCATTTGCGTAGGTTTTTGCTCACAGCGTGCCCCCAGTGCATATTGCCCCATTTTGTTCCATACGGGTTGAATTGATAATACAAATGATATTCGTCGTTGTGGAATACCATTCCGTTGGGGTCGTTCATCCAGCCATAAGGTGGTGAAAAGTGATAAATTGGGCGGTAAGTTTCGTTGTAGTTGTACTCAAATACGTCCGATTGTTTTATTTGTTGATAGCCCACATCGGTAGATTTTATCGGAGCGAAAGCCAATTCTACTTTTTTGCCTTTGTAAGCCTCAATGTGGATAGGAATCCAATAGTCGATTTGAGTTTGAGCCAAGCGAATGTTCATCGGTTCGCCCACTTCTTTCCCCTGAACTCCCAAACGAATGGCTGTTTCGGGAGCATTGTTTTCTATGGGTAGTAAAATGTATTTTTGATTGGCATCGAAAGAAAGTTTGTAATCGGTCATAAATACACTTTTTGGTTCATTTCCTTGTTCAATTTGGTCGATGAGAATGTGTCCCCAACCGCCTCGTTGATTATCAACAATGCGAATGATTGCCTTTTGGTTTCGGTAGGCTTTTACGTTCCACGAGAGCCATTGTAGCGTTTCACTTTCTGCAAGCGAACGGGAACGATGTACGCTATTTCCGTTGATAATAAGTTCGATGTATGTATCTTCGTGTCTGCCACCACCAATGAGAAAGTTGATGTAATCACGTTCAATGGTAAATTCTTTGGAGAGAAGCACTCCACGCGTATCGTCTCCGTTGTGGAAACTGTTAGCAAGGTATTTTCCTTGAAATCCGCCTACGGGTTGTTGTCCTGCGTAGCTCCCTTCGGCGGGTTTTTCACCGAAAGCATCTCCTTCGATAGCCCATTTGTCAAAATTGCCCGCCTCAAAGTCGTCAATTACTATCACCGATGGGTTGTTGCAATTGACAAGTGCCAGAGCAAGCATTCCTAATAAAAAAGTTCTTTTTTTCATATCGTGTGTGTTATTCTATTATCCATTTTAGGGGTGAAATATATTTCGCCCTTACAATATTGAAAACAAAATGCCTTTGTTAGATTACCTTTGTCGAAGTTTGAAACTTCGACAAAGGTTTAGAGTTTTTCAACAAGATATTCTACTAAAATCCTGCGTTTTGTTTGTAAATTCCTTTTACAAAACCGATTTGTTGTTGAGGTATAGGAATATATTCGTTTTTGTTTTTCGTAAAGTGAGCTCCCGAATAAATGGCAGGTCGACGGCTGGCCTCCGAAGTATAGTAACTATTAATCACCTCATCGGCAATGCCCCAACGCACCAAATCAAAGAAGCGTTGTCCTTCCATTGCAAATTCCAAACGACGTTCCCAACGCAAGGCTTTGCGGGCATACTCTTGTGTCCAACTTGCACTCGTATAAGGTTCAATCTCTACATTGGTGGCATATCCGATAAGTGATGTACTTTGTTTGGCTCGTTGGCGTACTTGATTGATAAGCGTAAGGGCTTCGTTTTGACGATTGAGTTCTATTAGAGCTTCGGCACGCATTAGCAATACGTCAGCATAACGTAAAACAATTCGGTTTTTGGAATTTCCTCGAAATGGGTTGATATTCTTAAAACAAGGACAATCAGGGTCAACATTTTCTTTAAGGGAGGCATATACACCGTAAATGTTGATGTTTCTGTTCCAATCTTCTTGATAAATACGGTTTGTGTTGTACTTGTACGGAAGTCCGGGAATTGCTACTGTGTGGAACAAACGCGGGTCGGCTTTATCGCTTGATGCGTTGTAATTGGCGTTGTTATATGTGTCAAACTGCGGAATTCCGTTGGTGGTTTTGAACGCATTGACCAAGTTTTGGCTCGGTTTGTGGAAATCACAACAGCCCAATCCCATTGGAGTTGAAAGCACATCACCCCAATTCAGCCTTCCGTAAGCAGTTCCGTCTTCGTGAGAAAATTGGATAGCAAAAATGGATTCTTTGCCGTTTTCGTATGCACCCGGAAGGAAATTGAACGCAAAATCATCTTCCAATCCGTAGCTTGAAGCCATTACCTCATTGGTATAAGTGAGTACTTGTTCCAAATCGGTGGCATCGATTGAGGTTACGTTGTTCGATTCGTCTTGCCGATAGGCTTTGTACAAATAGGCTTTGGCGAGATAGGTTGCGGCGGCGTATTTGTCGGCTCGTCCTTTCTGTGGCTGACTTGTGGGAAGCAAATCGTAGGCTTTTTTAAAGTCACTTACAATCCACGCCCATTGTTCGTCGTTAGGCAAGGTGTTAGGCGTTTTTTCGTATTCATTATCAGGCGTGTTTTCATCAACAAACGGAATATGTCCGAAAACTTGTTTGAGCATAAAGTAAAAATGCCCCCGTATGAAGTACATTTCTCCCATTCGTTCATTTTTCTTTTCAAATGACGACTCTTTTAAAAGTCTCAAAGCGTTGTTCGCACGTGAAATTCCTTGATAACAACTAAACCATAGTTTGTCAGGCTCTGCAAAAGTGGGTTGAATGTTTTGGGAAATTTCATAGAAGTGGAACACACCTATGTCATTTAGGTCGCCTCCTCCTTTGTAAGCGTCGTCAGAGCGTACGTTTCCGTAAGGCCAAAGGCTGAAAGGCACGTCATAGTGGTCGTTGCCCAAGGCTGAATAGGCAGTTGTTACTAATCCTTCAATTTGTGTTTTTACTTCCTCATCGGTCATTATTCCTTGCGGAGTTTCATCAAGGAAGTTGCAACTTGCTAAAAAAGCGGTGCTAAAAAAAGCGGTGTATATTATTTTTTTCATTTTTTCAATCGTTTTTTAAGTTAGAAAGAGGCGTTAAGACCCACAGTGAACGTCATCGGAATTGGATAGCCGTAGTTTGGATTTTCAGGGTCTTTTCCTGAGAAATTTTTACTTTTGATGGTGAATAAATTTTGTCCGCTGACGTAAAAGCGCATTTTACTCATTTTTACTTTTTCCAACAAATCTTTTGGAAGAGAGTATCCTAACTGTATGTTGCGCAATTTCAGGTATGAACCGTTTTCAACAAAATAGGTTGAGAAACGCCCTTCATCATTCGGATTGAGATTTGAAACACTCGGAATGTCAGAATTTGGGTTCGTTACGGGGTCAAAAGCGTTGAGCAGACGTTTTCCTTTGTTGGAATACGTGTCGAAGAACCAAAAATCGGTATGGCGTTTCACGGCACTATCAATATCCACATTATGAACACCTTGCAGGAAGAATGTTAAGTCAAAGTTTTTGTATTCTAAATTCACATTCAAACCGTAGATAAAATCTGGATGTGGGTCACCAATCCAAGTTCGGTCATCATCATTGATTACGTTGTCGTTGTTCAAGTCACGGTAACGGATACGTCCAATTCCTTTTCCTACTTGCGCCGCGTGAGCATCAACTTCTGATTGAGATTTGAAAATACCATCAGCTACATAACCGTAAAAAGAATTTAATGGACGCCCCAAAATGTTGTCTCCTCTTCCATTTCCACCATAAGCATTTACCACCGATTCGGGAAGTTCTGTTATGCGGTTTTTGTTAGTTGAAAAATTGGCATTAAGGTCATATTTCAATCCGAAAGCGGTTTCATTTCGGTAGCCTAATGAAACTTCCAATCCTTTGTTTTCCATTGCTGCACCGTTTACCCATTGGTATGCTCCTTCGCCTTTAATGCCTGCATACGGAGGCTCTACCAAAATGTCTTTGGTTTTTTTGATATAATATTCGGCAGAACCATAAAGCGAACTATCGAAGAAAGCAAAATCAAGTCCGAAGTTGGTTTGTGTGGTGGTTTCCCATTTGAGGTCTTTATTGCCCAATCGGTCGCGTTTAAATCCTGATGCCAACTGCCCAGAACCTTTGCCGTCAATATCGTATGATGTATTCCAGATGGAGTTCCATATATAATCTCCCGTTACGCCATAGTAAGGCACGTAAATGTTATAAATAGCGTAGTTGCCAATTTCTTGGTTTCCGTTTTGTCCCCAACCGAAACGCAATTTTAGGTCAGAAACTGTGCTTCGTAGGCTTTCCATAAAGGCTTCTTGTGAAATACGCCAACCCAAATTGAAAGCAGGAAATGTTCCCCAACGACTGTCCTTATGAAAACGAGAAGAACCATCGTGGCGAAGCGTAACCGAAGCCAAATAACGGTCAGCATACGCATAGTTCACTTTTCCGAAGAAAGAAAGCAGGCTGTATCCCGATGATAGCCCCGTTCCTGTAATTCTTCCTGTACCTAAATTAGGCCACATATAATCGGGGGTTTCGATTGCGAAATCATACGCACGTACAGAAAAATCGGTATCATTCTGACGGAACATTTCCATACCCACAAGCGACTCAAAACGGTGGTTGCCTAATTCAAAGTCATACGTAAGAGTGTTTGACCAGTTCCATTTCATCCAATGTGCTTGTTCCAAATTTGAAAAAGTAAGTGCCTTAGGCTCTTCTAAAAATCCTGAAATGAAAGAGTGGTTTAGCCCTCGTTTGAAATAATTTCCGTAATCGATACCGAAATTAGAACGAAGATTTAGTTTTTCAATAGGTTGTATATTCACAAAAACATTTCCGAAAGTTCTCCAATAATTAAAGCGATTGTTTTGTGCATCGTGTACAATGCGTGCCGGATTTTGTCGGTCAGGCATTCCTCCTACGGGACCTCCCCAACCTGTTCCGTCAGCAGTGCGCACGGGGATAAATGGAGCGGCAATGACTGCACCTTCGATGATGTTTTGTCCTACTTCGCTTGTTCGGTTAATGGTCAAATTTTCACCAATAGTAACAATGCCGTCTAAAAGTTTGTAATCGGAATTGATACGCGCTGAAATACGCGAAAAATCTGAATATTTCACCAATCCTTCGTTTTTGTAATATCCTAACGAAAAGAAATAATTTCCTTTTTCAGTTCCGTTAGAAACCGATAGATTGTAAGAATGTGCAACTCCTGTTCTGGTAACTTCATCGAACCAATCGGTATCGGCCGGAAGCAAAACACGCCCAATTTTATCCCTAAATTCACTCGGGTAACGCAAACTATTTAAGATAACATTCCCCGAAGCATCGACACCTTCTTCATATACAATGCCGATAGGATTCGTATTGGGGTCTTGTCCGCTGTTTTTGAAAGCCTTCCAAAGTACTCGTGCGTATTCATCGGAATTTAAAGTTTCAATCTGTGATTGGAAAGAAGAAATTGTAGTGTAATGGTCAAAATCGACCTTTATCGCACCCTGTTTTCCTTTTTTGGTAGTGATGATAATCACTCCGTTTGCAGCTCGTGAACCGTAAATACTTGCTGCCGAAGCATCACGAAGCACTTGAATACTTTCAATGTCGTTAGAATTGAGTTCGTGCATACCTGCTTTGGTCGGAACTCCGTCAATCACATATAGCGGGTCGTTGTTGTTCAACGTTCCGATACCGCGAATGCGAATGGTGGCAGCTCCCGAAGGTGTTCCGTCGTTGGTAACTTGCATACCCGCTACGCGCCCTTGCAAGGCTTTCATTGGGTTGTTTTCGGCTGCGGTCATCATTTCATCAACTTTCACTACGGAAACAGCTCCCGTTAGGTCGGCTTTGCGTTCGGTGCGATACCCAACGGCTACTACCTCATCAATCATTACCATATCTTCCTCTAAAATTACATTGATTTGCGTTTTTCCACCTACGGCAATGTCCAAAGTTTTAAACCCAATGTAAGAGAAAGACAAAGTGTCGTTTCGATTAACGGACAGTTGATAGTGTCCGTCCACGTCGGTTGTTGTGCCGACTCCTGCTCTGTTTTTCACGATAACGCTCACGCCAAGTAGCGGCTCGTTATCTGTTTTCGATTTGACAACTCCTTTTACGTCTGTTTGCTGAGCCGAAATCATTCCGAAGCAGCACAAGAAGCTCATCAAAAACCATTTTTTCATTTTCTTGTTCATAAGATGTTAAAAATTTAAGTAGTTTCGTTTTATTCCTTTTGTAAATAAAAAGTGTTTTTCTTTGTGGCAAAGTTCTTACTTTTTGTTTCGAGATTCTATAAAAAAATGGTCAAAAGTGCCTAAAAATGTTGCACGATTGTTAAAAAAAATAGTTCAAAAATGATGGTAAATATTATTTTTAAAAGTTTAAATCTTTGAAAATCAATATTTTATTTCTTTTTAGTGTGTCTCGTGTAAAATTTCTTTGAGGAAAAGCTCACATATTTGCAGATTGAGAAAATTGGAAAAGATTGTAATCATATTTCAGTAACAATCACTTGTGTATATATGAAAGAAGAAAACGAAAAAGAGACACAATAGTACTTGTGTCTCTGTGAAATGAAGTTTAATATTGGGTGCTTTTTACGATATTTTTATTTCTGTTGTAATTCTTGAATGATTTTAAGTGTATTAGCAACAATGTTTTGCAACTTGTCATAGTCTCCTTTCTGAATAATTTCTTTTGAAATTAAATTTGAACCCATACCCACACAAGTTACGCCAGCATCGAACCACATTTTGAGATTTTCCCTCTCGGGGGAAACGCCTCCCGTAGGCATAATGCTTGTCCACGGTTGAGGTCCTTTGATGGCTTTTACAAATGACGCTCCGTATGTACCGCCAGGGAAAAGTTTGATAATTTCGCAGCCTAATTCCTCGGCACGAGCAATTTCTTGAAGCGACCCGCAACCAGCAGACCAAAGTACTTTCCGACGATTACAAACAAGTGCAATATCTTCACGAAGCAAAGGTGTTACCACAAAATTTGCTCCGAGAGACATATAAAAACTTGCTTGAGCTGCATCGGTTACGGAACCTACTCCTAACATCATTTCGGGCATTTCTTTGGTAATGTATTTTGATAATTCAGCAAAAACCTCGTGGGCAAAATCCCCTCTTGCTGTAAATTCGAGCAAACGTGCACCACCGTCATAACAGGCTTTGACCACTTTTTTGCTCGTTTCAATATTACTGTTGAAAAACAAAGGAACAAGCCCTGTTTCTTGCATTTTTTGTGCGACTTCTATTCTTGTAAATCGTGCCATATCTGTATATTTTTTAACGTGCTACTCGTCCGGAAGCATCACCTCCCATTAATTTTTCTACTTCCGCAACTGTTACCAAATTAGCGTCTCCTTTTATGGTATGTTTCAAACAAGAAGCTGCTACGGCAAAGTTGAGTGCTTTTTGGTCATCATTCGGATAGGTTAATAATCCGTAAATCAATCCACCCATAAATGAATCACCTCCACCCACGCGGTCAACGATGTGTGTGATTTGATACTGGCGGCTTTCATACATTTTTTCTCCGTCATACAGAACTCCTGCCCACGTGTTGTGTGAAGCTGAAAGTGAGCCTCTGAGCGTGGTGATTATCTTTTTAGCTCGTGGAAATTTCTGCATCATTTGCTGACATACAGATAAAAACGCTTCGGCTTTGAGATTATGACCTTCGGTTTGTACGTTAATTCCTTGTGGTTTAATGCCGAAGTGCATCTCGGCATCTTCTTCATTACCTAAAACAATATCGCAATAAGAAGTCAGTTCGGTCATAATAGCTTCTCGTTCCTTTTCGGAGCAATATTTCCATAATTTTGCTCGGTAATTAAGGTCGGTTGAAATGGTAATTCCTCTGGCGCTTGCTACTTTGACGGCTTCCAAACAGGCTTGTGCAGCTCCTTTGGAAATGGCTGGCGTGATTCCCGTCCAATGAAACCATTGTGCATCAGCAAAAACAGCGTCCCAGTCTATCATTTTGGGTTCGATGGTAGCCATTGCCGAATGTGCTCTGTCGTAAACCACTTTTGAGCCTCTTGACACAGCGCCCGTTTCTAAGAAATAAATTCCTAAACGGTCTCCCCCCCAAATGATTTTATCAACACCTACGCCTTGTTTGCGCATTTCCATCATTGCACATTGCCCGAGGTCATTTTTAGGCAATCGAGTTACGAAATCAACAGGAACTCCGTAATTGGCTAATGAAACAGCTACATTTGATTCACCTCCGCCATAAACAACATCAAAATTGTTTGCCTGAGAAAATCGCAAAAATCCTTGTGGAGAAAGTCTGAGCATAATCTCTCCGAATGTAATTACTTTCTTATTCATTTTTATCTATTTTTTTATGATTTTATTTCTTTTTCCGTAGGGAATATTAATATCTTCTGATTTTTCAAGTTTTTATTATTTTACAACCCCAAATAATTTTGGCAAAAACATCGCTATTTCAGGAATATAAGTAACGATAAACAAGACTACTAACATCAATAAAATGAAAGGTAACATTGGTTTAACGACTTTTGTAATTTCAACACCAGCCACACCACTACCCACAAAAAGCAGTGTTCCCACAGGAGGCGTACATAACCCAATACAGAGATTTAGCACCATTACAATCCCGAAATGCACGGGGTGAATGCCGAGCGACATTACCGTCGGAAGGAAAATAGGCGTAAAAATCAAGATTGCGGGAGTAATATCCATAAAAATACCAACTATAAGCAAAATAATATTGACAATCAGTAAGATAATGAATGGATTGTTAATATCGCCCAATAAATTTTCTGAAATAAGTTCGGGAATATTGTTAAAGGCAAATAACCACGACAACGCCATTGAAGTACAAATCAAGAACATTACAATTGCCGTAGTTTTAGCGCTCGAAAGAATGATTTTTGGCAAATCTTTCAGCGTTATTTCTCGATAGAATAGACTCAACAGTAGTGCGTAAATCACGGCAATTACAGCTCCTTCGGTGGCAGTAAAAATCCCCATAACAATTCCGCCAACAACAATGATAATCAGCAAAAGACTCAAAAAAGCTCTTGAAAAGGTGCGTACTAATGTTTTGAATTGCACACGTTCCCCTTTGGGAAATTTATTTTTAAAAGCAAAATAACCCGCTACAAGCATCAATCCGAAGCCTAACAAAATTCCGGGAATATAGCCGGCTAAAAAGAGGGCTTCAACCGAAGCTACTCCGCCGCTCGCTAATGCAAAAACAATCAACACATTGCTTGGCGGAATGATAAGCCCCAATGTAGAAGACGTGATATTGACCGATGCACTGAACGATTTTTTGTAGCCTTCTTCACTCATTCGATTGTTCAAAATTCCTCCGATAGCGGAAGCCGAAGCCACAGCCGACCCCGAAACTGCACCAAAAAACATTGCCGAGAGAATGTTCACATAGAGCAATCCACCGGGTAAACTGCCTACAATTGACTTTGAAAAATCAATCAACCGGTTAGCAATGCCGCCTTGGTTCATTATATCGCCTGCTAAAATGAAAAACGGTATTGCCAGAAGCGCAAAGCTATCCACGCCCGTAGTCATTCGCTGCATAACAGTTGTTACTGACGGCAAAAATGGCAAATAAAACAACATTGTGAGTGTCGTTGAAATTCCGACGCTATACGCCACAGGTATTTTTAGAAAAAGCAATACAAAGAGTATTACAAAAAGAAAAATAATGCCTTCTAATCCCATAACTTTATGATTTATTTTTTTCTTTTAATAGATGCAAGAAATGATAAGAGCTATAAAACATAATAATAAGTCCGCTCAGAGGAACTACCAAATAGATGTATCCGATGGGAATGTCTAATGTGGGAGACATCTGCCTTAATTTCAGTGTGATATACACCAAATTACTTCCGCCAATAACCATTACGGTCAAAGCAAATAAAATGATAGCCAATTCAATACATAAGTTCAACGTACGTTGTTTGTCTTTACTAAGTTTATCATAAAAATAATCTATGGCTAATTCTCCGCTATAACTTCGCACGTAAGCTGTTCCTAAGATGGCTAACCAGATTAAAAGATACCTTGCCAATTCTTCGGTGAAGGCATTGGGTTTTCCGATGCTATATCGAGCAAATACTTGCCAAAAAACGTCTAACACCAGCAAAATGAACAAAATAACAAGTGTGGTTTTTAAGAATTTATGAGTGATTTTATATAACTTTTCCATCGTGAATTAATGCTAATGTGATTGATTTCTGGTATTTTCAATATTCTTTATTAGTTGTGTCATAGTCTCGTCTTTGAAAAAATGATGTTGTATGTACTCTGTTTTTGTTCCAAAAAGTTCTTTATTAGGAACAAAAAAGCGCACGCCTGACTGTTTTAAAATTTCCATACTTTCCTCTTCGGATTTTTGCCAAAATTCCTTTTGATTTTGAGCAGACAGTTTAGCAGCCTCAAATACCCACTTTTGCTCTTGTGGAGTTAATGTATTTAAGAATTTTGTACTGATAACCACTACATCAGGCATATAACTATGCTCATCTAATGTATAATACTTGCAAATTTCATAGTGCATTGATGTTACGAATGAAGGGGCATTGTTTTCAGCGCCGTCCACTACACCTTGTTGCAGAGCGGTATAGAGTTCGCCAAAAGCCATTGGGGTAGGAGCTCCGCCCAAAGCCTCAACGGTGGCTACGGAGATTTTGTCTCCCATCACTCGGATTTTCATATTTTTCAAATCCGAAGGAGTTTTGATAAACTTTGTTTTGGTATAGAAACTCCGACTGCCTGCGTCATAAAAGCACAATCCGCGAAGCCAAGCTGTTGCGCCTTTTTCTAACAATTCCTTTCCGATATTACCTTCTAATACATTGAAAAAGTGTTCTTTATCTTTGAATAAATACGGTATACCGAAAACAAGATATTCGGGAACAAAATTTGACATTGCCGAAGAGCTAACTTTGGTCATTGAAATACTTCCGATTTGCAATAATTCTAAAACCTCCCGCTCTGAGCCCAATTGCCCATTGGCGTAAATCTTAATTGAAAGTTTGCCACCGGAAATTTTTTCTAAATGCGATTGAAACGCTTCAACGCCTTTATGTACGGGGTGCGTGGTGGGTAGATTGTGTGCAAAGGTTAAAACTTTGGTGTTACTTTTTTGCTTGCAAGCTGCCGTTACGCTTAAAAAAAGCAAAATTAAAATGCTTTTTATCAGTATGTTGTGTTTTCCCATTTTTAAAATCCGAAATAGTTTTTAGCGTTATGATAACTAATGTTTTGTACCATTTTTCCGAAGAACTCCACATCGTTGGGCAATTCGCCTTTTGCAATTTGATTTCCTAAGAAATTACACAAAATTCGCCGGAAATATTCGTGGCGTGGGAAAGACAATAAACTGCGACTATCGGTTAGCATTCCGATAAAGCGACTGAGTAACCCCATATTGGAAAGTGCTCCGAGTTGCTTTTCCATTCCGTCTTTTTGGTCAAGATACCACCACGCCGAACCCCATTGCATTTTGCCACAAGTTTCGTGCGTATTGAAATTGCCCATCATCGTGGCAAAAACTTCATTATGTGATGGATTGAGGTTGTATGTAATGGTTTTAGGCAGTTGATTATCAGCATCTAATCGTCCGAAAAAATGCGACATAAATGCAGCATAACTAAAATCTCCGATAGAATCACAACCTACATCAGCCCCTACTTCTTTGAGCAATCGGCGGTTGTTGTTGCGAATAGCCCCTAAATGGTATTGCTGAGTCCAATTCTTCTGGTGATATTTCTTCCCTAAATAAATAAAAAGAAAGCTCTGATATTTTCGGATTTCTGATTCAGAAAGAGGTATTTTTGATACAGATTTTTTAAAGATTAGAGCTATCTCTTCTTCCTGAAAATCATCTATATATAAGGCACTTCCCAAACCAAAATCAGACAAACGACAGCCATTTTGGTCGAAATAATCAATCCGCAAGTTGATGGCTTTTTTCAAAGAATCCAAATCGGAAATAGTAAAGCCTACGCTGGTAGATAACTTCTCGATATACTTGTGAAAATTAGGATTTTCGATAGAGAAAAGATTATCTGAGCGAAAAGTAGGAAGCACTTTTACACCCGCTTGGCTCTGCGCTATTTTTTGGTGATACATCAGACTGTCGGCGGGGTCATCGGTTGTGCAAACCACCTGAACACTTTGCATTTGCAGCAGTTCCATAGGTGTTTTGCGCTGTAATTGCTCGTTTGCTTTTTGATAAATCACTGACGCAGTATTGGGTTGCAATAGAGTAGCTATGCCAAAGTAGCGCAATAGCTCTAAGTGCGTCCAGTGAAATAACGGATTTCCTGCTGCAAAAGGCACGGTAGAAGCCCATTTTTCAAACTTTTCAGCGTCGGAGGCAGTTCCTGTGATAAACGTTTCAGCTACGCCGTTGGCACGCATTGCTCGCCATTTATAATGGTCACCTAAGAGCCACGCTTGGGTCAGATTTTCAAAAGGTTGGTTTGTTGAAAGTTGCTCGGGCGAAAGGTGATTGTGATAGTCGATAATGGGCATATTTTCTGCATAATCGTGATACAATCGCTTGGCAATGAGCGTTTCTAACAGAAAATCATCGGTAATGAAAGTGTTTGTATTGCTAAAATTCATAGGTCTAAACTTTTTGAGATTCCCATTGCTAAGCCGCGTAATTCTGCCAAACCTCGTAACCTTCCGATGGCGGAATACCCAGGATTGGTTTTCTTCTTTAAATCATCTAACATTTGGTGTCCGTGGTCGGGACGCATCGGAATTTGACTGTCAGTAAAATGAAGTTCTTTGCGGCGTTTTTCTTCTGTAAGTATTTCTTTTACAACAGAAAACATATCTACATCACCTTCCAAATGGTTGGCTTCGTGGAAGTTTCCGTTTTCATCACGCTGCGTACTTCGCAAGTGAATGAAATGTATGCGATTGGCAAAACGACGCACCATTTGCACCAAATTATTTTCAGGAATAACCCCAAGCGACCCTGTGCAGAACGTAATTCCGTTATGTCGGCTGGGAACTTTTTCAAAAATATAGGCATAATCAGCTTCGGTGCTTACCACACGAGGCAGCCCTAAAATAGGGAAAGGCGGGTCATCAGGGTGAATGCACATCAACACGTTGTGCGCTTCGGCAGTTGGGATAATTGCCTCTAAGAAAGCTATTAGATGGTCTTTCAACTTTTGAGCGTCAATATGGGCATAGAGGTCGAGAACTTGTTGGAATTGCTCCAAAGTATACCCCTCTTCTGCACCGGGCAAGCCTGCAATGATGTTGCGCACGAGCGTATCTTTTGCTTCTTGCGAAAGGGTATCGAAATAGGCTTTCGCTTGGGCTTGTTTTTCGGGGCTATAAAAATCTTTTGCTTGGGGTCTTTTTAAGAGGAAGAGTTCAAAAGCTGCAAAGGCGGTTGCGTCAAAGCGAAGTGCTTTTGAGCCGTCTTCAACTTCATAGCTTAAATCGGTGCGTGTCCAATCAAGTACGGGCATAAAATTATAACAAACGATTTTGATGCCACAAGCAGCAAGATTGATAATGCTTTGCTTGTAATTTTCAATATAGGTTAAATAGTTGCCTGTGCGCTTTTTAATATCTTCGTGTACGGGAATGCTTTCGACTACTTCCCAGCGCAGCCCTGCTTGCTCAATAATTCGCTTTCGCTTTTGGATTTCTTCAACTGTCCAGACAGCGCCATTTGCCACGTGATGCAAAGCGGTTACGATACCGGTAGCACCTGCTTGTTTTATATCGGACAGGCTCACAGGGTCTTGTGGGCCATACCAACGCCAAGTTTCTATCATTGTTAAGGTAGTTTTAAAGTTCGGTGCTAAGGTAGTTCGACATTTTTTATGAAATAGAAATAAATGTTACCAAAAATAGAAATTACGTTACCTATACGATTAATGCTTGAAAAAGAGCAAAAAGTTTTATTTTTTTAAGTAATGATACCCTTAAAACTTTGATTTTATTTATATTTTTAAAAGATAATAGAACAAAGGCAATAGGTAATAAGAGAAGAGGGATACAAAACAATGAAATTATTATTGACAATTATGTACAAAAAAAAGGAGATTTATTTATTACTTAAACAGACCCTAAAAATCAGATGAGTTTAAGCAAAATAATTCTCCTTGTGGATATATTTTAAATGATAAATTATCTTTATTAAGAAGGCTACACCCCACTATACGCACTAAATCCGCCATCAACAGGAATGACTACGCCTGTGATAAACTTTGCCCAATCCGAAAGTAAGTAAATAACTGTTCCGGATAACTCTTCGGGTTCTCCGTAGCGTCCCATTGGAGTATTCGTGATGATTTTATTGCCACGAGGGGTCGCTTCACCGCTATTTTCGTCAATAAGTAAGAACTGATTTTGATTTGTAAGCAAAAATCCCGGAGCAATGGCATTAACACGTATGCCCGTTTTGGCAAAATGAACCGCTAACCATTGCGTAAAATTATTAATAGCTGCTTTGGCTGCGGAATAAGCAGGGATTTTAGTTAAAGGCGTGTAGGAATTCATTGATGAAACATTTACAATCGCTCCCTGTCCTTTGATGAGCATATCTTTGGCAAAAACCATTGAAGGTAAGAGCGTTCCTTGAAAATTTAAAGCAAAAACACGGTCAAAACCTTCCATTTGCAGCCCAAAAAACGTCTCTTCAAGTTTGTTTAAATGCTCGTGAGTAATAAATTCAGCCTGAGTTGTTGCCGAAGCCGCATTGCCACCCGCTCCGTTAAGCAAAAAATCCACTGTGCCTAACTCTTGATGAATGACGCTAAGCGCTTTTTCTAATGAAGATTTGTCCAGCACATTGGCACAAATACCTATCGAAGGCACTTGGGTTTCTCGCACGATTTCCATAGCCACTCTTTGGGCTACTTCTTCGTTAATATCAATGATTGCTGTCTTTACGCCCTGTTGTGCTAAGGCTTTGGCAATGGTGGAACACAACACTCCTCCGCCCCCTGTGATTACGGCAACTTTATTACTTACGTTTAATGAATAATTATTTTCCATAGTATCTTATTTTTCTTGCTGCTAAAATACGTTATTTTTACGAATCTAAATACAAAAAATGTTACTAAAAAAAGGAATTATGTTACCAAACAAATAAGTATTTTTTTAGCATCATAACTAACTGTAAACCTGAAAATTATAAATACCTGAAAAAATAAAAAATACAATCGCTTACAAAAAGATGTGAAAAAATTTGGAAATGTGAAAAAATCACAATATCTTTACCACAATTAGTAATTAATTAACTAATAACACTATATTATTAACCAATTTAAAAAAAATAATAATTATGGCAGAGTCAAAGGATAACATTATCACACACGGACTAAGCGGAAAAGTTGGCGACATTATCGTATTTAGCCAACGTAATGGAAAAACCATTGTTTCCAGATCACCAAAACGGAAATCAGAGATGACCGACAAACAAAAGGAACATCTTGAAAAGTTCCAAAAAGCGGTGATTTATGCAAAAGCAGCATTGCAAAATCCTACAACCAAACAAATGTATGACAAGGCAGCAGCTAAGAAAAAAGGCGTAAACAGTTATAATATTGCTGTTGCTGACCTTATGAATGCTCCTAAAATTGAGCAAATTGACCTATCGGCGTATGCAGGACAAATAGGAGACGTTATCAAAGTAAAAGCCTACGATGATTTTGCAGTGAAAGAAGTAACCATTGAAATCCAAAATGCTGACGGCGCACTTGTTGAAAAAGGAAACGCTGTTGATAACGGATTAGAATGGGTCTATACAGCGACTGTGAACAATCCGAATCTTTTAGGAGATAAAATTATTGTCAGAGCCACTGATAATCCAAATAATTTAACCATTAAAGAAGAAGTTTTATAAGAAAGAATAGAAGGATAGGAGAAATAGGAAAATAGGAGGATAGAAGAATAGGGGGGATAGGGAGGATAGAAAGAATAGAAGGATAGGAGAAATAGGAAAATAGGAGGAATAGGGGAGAATAGGAGGGTGGAAAAAAAATCAATAAAATATGTAAAAAACCACTATATTTCCTTTTGAAAATCCTGCACTCTTAAAAAAATAAGAGAAACACAAATAGCATACATAGCTAAAAAAATAAACATTTAAAAACTGAAAAACCTCTACAAAAGTGAATTACTTTACGTAGAGGTTCTTTTTATGCCTAATAAAAATAAATTCCTTATAAATTGATAAAAAATATTAAAATTATTAACGATGTCAAATTGTCAGTTTGATGATAAATTTTAAAAAGAGACACGATAGAAAAACGATAGAGACAGGATAGAGACACGATAGAGACGTAACTCATAAAAAATACCTGTCAAAATGGCATTTTTTAGGTAAAAAACCCTTTTTTCAAGAGATTTACTTCGGAATAAAAATATAATTTTATCAAAAAAAAATAGGAATATTTGCGCAACGTAACGAAAAAAATCGTAACTTGCTATCCGAATTTATAATATGAACTTTAAATTTATTACCTTGAATATTAAGTCTCACATTTTCAGAATAATAGTATTAATTGGGAGCATTGGGCTCTCAGGGCAAGCTCCGGTTTGGGCGCAAAATAGTATTTATGTGCAACAACTCGCCACAGAACAGGGGCTTAGCCAGAATACAGTAATGGCTATCAACCAAGACAGTCTCGGTTTTATATGGATTGGAACGCGTGACGGGCTCAATGAATATAGTGGTAATAAAATAAAAGTTTACAAGCATATATTAGGCGATACGCTTAGTATAGCCGGAAATCATATCAATGACATTGCCAACGGAGAAAAAGGAAATATATGGGTGGCTCACAACAAAGGCGTAAGTTTATTGTGTCGTAAGCAAGGCATATTTACCAATTATGATATGGGAGATGTTTCCAATAAAGAAATTCGCTCAATATCAGTGATTAACAACGAAATTTGGGCGTGTGGTTGGGCAGGTATTTATAAATATGACGCCCAAAAAAATCGTTTTGTAAAGCCTAAAATTACCGCTTCTGAACCCAATGTTTTCGATATTTCGGTAGCAAAAATGGTAAAATCACCTTCTAAAAATGAATATTGGATAGCGAGCGTAACACAAGGGCTCTTTAAGTATGTTCCTGATAAAAAGACTGTTACAAGAATAGCAGGCAATTTTGGAAACATAACATTGAGCGAAAAAGAACGTATTGAAGACATTGTTTTCCACCCCAATGGAAAAGCCTACGTAGCGACTTACCACAACGGAATCTATGAATGTAACGCCGATGGTATCCCTCAAAAGCATTGGTATTTCCTGCCTCACAGTCCGCAACTTCCTTTTGGAAGTATCCGTACGTTGGCTTTAAATAAGGAAGGAAATATTTGGATAGGAGGGTTTCAAGGGATAGGATTGCTAAATCCTCAGGAAGGAACTCTGCACGAAGTAAAAACATTTCACAATACACATCTGATTGAAAATCCGTCAGTTCGCTCGTTATTATTTGACCAAAACGGGTCTTTATGGGTAGGAACATATCACGACGGACTGTTGCTAAGTGATACGTATCTCTCTCGCTTTACGCCACATTCGCTCAACATAGGAAACCAAAAAAATTCACATAACATAGCAAGCGCTTTTGCTTATAAAAACCAGCGTCTTATCGTGGGTACAGAAGACGGATATTTAATAGAATACACGCCCAACAATACGATAACAAACCGCATTCAAATCGGAGATAACATCGTTATAAAGTCGCTTTTCTATGATGAACCTAATAACACTCTGTGGATAGGCACGTTACGCAATGGTTTATTTAAAGAACAAAACGGAAAAGTTACCTCTGTGGGGCTTTCTGAATTGGGAGTTATTAACTATATTCTTCAAGAAACAAAAGATAAACTTTGGATACTTTCCGATAAAAATGGCGGGCTAAATCTTTTTGATATTAAAAATAACCGCTTAACGGGCTTTCCTGCGGCACAACAACTGCATCAACTTGTTGGGAAAGGCTTCGGAAAACATCTGTTACAGATTGATAATCAGAAATATATTCTTTCAACAGTAGGGCAAGGGTTGATAGTTTTTGAAAATACACCCAACGGAAAAATGGAGCGTAAAATACCCCAAGCTACCGATGTAAACCACGTACTGAAAAAAGAACAGCATTATTATGTCAGTACAGACGGGTTAGGGGTTTTTGTGTTGGATAATAACTTGAATATCAGTAAAAACTACACCACTTCCGACGGAATTTTAAGCAATTCTGTTTTCAGCACAATGACCTCAGGCGAGGATTTATGGCTAAACAGCATTAACGGTTTATCGCAACTTACGAAAGGAGAGTTTGTAAATTACCACGTCAGAAATGGGCTTCCTCTACCGGAAATCAATCAAGGAGCGGTTTTTAGCCTGCCTACTCGTCCGCTAACTTTTGTGGTGGGAGGCAAAGATGCTTGGGTGTCATTCTTGCCCGAAAAAGTGTCTAAGAATTTGCATAAACCTACGGTCTATCTTTCTGAAATAAAGATAAATAACCAGCCCATAGCATCACTTTCAGCCTTTAAAAACATATCAGTTATTCACCCCGAAAAAATGGTATTGGAGCACAATCAAACAGCGCTTACGTTTGAATTTACGGGGCTTAACTATCTGATGCCCGAAAATAACAGCTTTAAGTATATCCTTGAAGGGTATGATATTGATTGGCGATATTCCAAAGAAAAAGGCGTTGCTGAATATGGTAAAATTCCCGACGGGAACTATATTTTTCGAGTGCAAGCAAGCAACAATGACGGCGTTTGGAGCGATGAACTTAGCTTCCCAATAGTTGTAAAACCTCCTTTTTGGCTTACGCTGCCTGCTTTCTTACTGTATCTGGTACTCATTGGGGCAATTATATGGTATATTCGACAGAATATGCTCAACCGAATAGCCTACAATCACAGCATTCAGCTTAAAGAAATAGAAAAAAATCGCCTTGAAGAAATGCACACAATGAAAGTGAAGTATTTTACGGATATTAGCCACGAAATCCGAACACCTTTAACGCTTATTCTCAGTCCGGTAGAAGAAATATTAGAAGAAACAGACCTTAAACCGCAAATTCGCAAGAAAATGTCAAGCATACAATATCACGGGCGAAACTTGCTGCATTTGGTCAACCAACTTCTGAATATCAATCGCATCGAATCAAACAAAGAAAAACTTGATGAAGTGCCTATTTTATTGAAGAATTTTCTTGAAAACATAAATAATTCTTTTCGCTCGTTGGCAGCTAAAAACGAAATTGATTGGCAGATAGATATGAGCGGCGTAACCGAAAAACCACTGTTGCTCGACAAAGATAATATGGAAAAAATCCTTTTGAATTTGCTTTCAAATGCCATAAAATATACACCCAAAGGCGGTAAAATTTCTTTCTTAGTAAAAACTATTCCGACAGGAGAAGAAAATTACACGTTGCATATTGCAGTACAAGATTCCGGAATCGGTATCGAAAAAGAATCCCTACCTTTTATTTTTGACCGATTTTATAAAACCGACCATAAGAAAATTCCGGGTAGTGGCATCGGTCTTTCGCTGGTAAAGACCATCGTCAAAGACTTGATGAAGGGCGAAATATTGGTGGAAAGTAAAGTAGGTGAGGGGAGTAGGTTTACGGTAATTCTCCATAACATAAAAGCAGATGCAAATAATGCTAATCCATTGATTTCTACCGATGATTTCGTGCTTCCGATTGAATTAACTTCACAGATAGAAATGAAAGAAGAAACTGTGATTGTTCCTGAAAAAACCGATAAAAAACACACGATTCTCTTAGTAGAAGATAACGTTACGTTGCTAAATTCGCTTTCTGAACGATTAGCAAAAACATTTGATGTTTTTAGTGTTACCTCTGCCGAAGATGCCGTTGAAATCTTACAAGAAGAGGACATTGACCTTGTAGTTTCAGATATAATGCTTCCCGGAAAGAGCGGTAAGGAATTGTGTGCCGAAATAAAATCGAATATCGTAACGAGCCATATTCCCGTAATTTTGATTACAGCCATACAACAACAAGACGTGAAGATAGAAAGTTTAGAGCTTGGCGCTGATAATTATCTTACGAAACCATTTGAATTCAAAGAATTGCAATTACGTATCGGAAATATCTTACGACGACAAGAAAAATTACGACAACTCTACAAACGAGAAGCGCTTCCTGAAAAAGCCGAAACACGATTCAACCGATTTGATAACGATTTGCTCAGCCGTATTAATCTGCATATTGAAAAAAACTTATCAAATGCAGAATATTCAATAGAAAACCTCAGCGATGATGTGGCACTGAGCCGAGTACATCTCTACCGGAAAATGAAAAAATTATTAGATGTTTCGCCATCGAAATATATGCGTGATTTTCGGTTGCGTAAAGCGGCTGAAATTCTTTCGGAGGAAGATATTCGAGTGGTTGACCTTGCTGACCAAGTAGGATTTCAAGATGCGAACTATTTCCTTAAATGCTTTAAAGAAAAGTATGGCATTTCACCCAAAGAATTCGGAAGAGATAAGAATTAGAACTCGATGAAAAAGACAAGTTATAGACGTCTGCCAAGTCATTGAATTTGAAAGATTTGACAAACCTAATGAAAATAATATTCCGTTTTGGTTTTCTTTCCTTACAGAATAAAAACATTATTTTTGCGGAGAAAATAGCATCGTGAAAAACTTTCCGAACATACGAAACCTTTATCAACCCATTCAACCGACGGTTACGTCCGCTGATGCTAATGTTTCGTACACGGAATTTATGCCCGATGAAAAGTTGTTGCCCTTTATTTATTGCTATTGGGAACTCAAAACGGAAACGCAACTTGCTGAAAAATATTTATATAGAGTGATTGCTGATGGGTGTGTCGATATATTTTTCCCGCTCGAAAATCCTGATGAAAGCTACATAATGGGATTTTGTAAGAGCTACACAGAGTTTTCGTTGGGCAAGCAGTTTCATTACATCGGCATACGTTTTTTACCGATGATTTTTCCGTTGATGTTCAGGCAAAACGCCAAAGAATTGAACCATACCGAAGTTCCTTTGGAGGAGGTCATTCCGCTATTGGCAAAATATATTTCGTTTAAAATCAATATGTTGCAAACTTTTCAACAGATTAAAACGCTATTGGATATTTTCTTTCTGAAACACCTCGAAAAAAACGCACCAACTGCCGACCACCGATTTTACAATGCAATAGAACGCATCTTGAAAACGCAAGGTAACCTACACATTCTGAAAGATTTAGACACGGGCATCAGCCCCCGACAACTCCGCCGATTGTTTGAATTTTACATTGGCGACACCGCAAAGACTTTTAGCCAAGTGGTTCGTTTTCAATCTGTTATAAATGGAAAAACATCTGTACAAGCACTTTGCAAAAACAACTTCTTTTTAGACCTTTACTACGACCAATCGCATTTCATCAAAGAGTTTAAACAGTTTTATGGTGCTACACCAAGGGAGGTTTTGGGGAGAAAAGATTGAGACCTTGTGTCATTCAAATTCTATTTACTAAATCTTTAAAATATCCGTATTCCCTATCTACCAAAATCCGTCTATCAAGGTAAGAATTAAATTTTTCGCAAGATGTTTCTGGAAGTAAAGTACAACTAAAACAAGCAGAAAGATTCAAATTTGCTACGCCTTGTCCGTGTGAATGATAACAAATTGGGTCTGTTGCACAATCAATGGCACGAATCATAGCAGATTCAATGAGTTTTCCAATTTTGTTATCATCACATATTGAAGTTATTCCACCATAACTGCCCTCTGACCCCGCAATTGTGTAAATTAAAACCCCATTCATTCCAAGTTCTTCATCGATATAAAGTCGTTCTTGAATTGAAGTTGACGGATAACCACATAAATATTCTAATTCTTTAATGATTAAATGCGAAAATGTATGTATCAAAACATATTTTGCGTCCAAATCAAACCCCTCGTTAAAAACAGACTCAAATTGTTGTTTGTTGCCAATTAGAATGGAAATTCGTTCTTGAATTTTTTGGTTTGATTTAATCCATTTATCTAAAATACTATTTTCAAAATCAAAGAAAATACCTTCTCCAAAACTTTCAATTGCTGGTAAATACTTGGTTGTTTTACCATAAATAGAAGTGAATTTTTTTACAATATTTTTTTTGGTCGACTTTTCGGGGTCTTCGTCTTGCAAAATCAGATTTGACGAAATTGGTTCTTGCCTTGTGTAAGAAGTTTGAACAGATATTATTTTTATCTTATCCATTTTGTAAATGGATTTTATCAAGTCATTCTGAAAGAAAGAGTTATCAATTTTACTAAAAATTAGTTTATCCTCAACTCGTTCGCTATCTTTTTCAGTGATAAATTTATATTCATCAAATCTGTATTGATTTTCCGTTTTAGCAATTTCAAGTTCCCTCTCACTAAAATTATTGTCTATCAATTTTTGAATAGATTGAGCATCAATGTCTATGTTTTTGTATCGTTTTAGATTTCTTGAAATTGTTTGAGCATTGCTTCCGTCATTATAATCTTCCCTAATTAAGTTGATTGAATACTCATTCAATTCGTCATTGGCTGGAATGAAAATACTTGATAAAATATTCGGATAGTAAACACTATTACTTGAACGAATAACAGGTTTGAATAATATGTCTTTTTCTTTTGTGTTTGGAATTAAGTCTTGAATTTTTATTCTCAAGTTAAATAAACCTGAAAGTGTTATAAGGTTTATTTGCTCTCCGTTTTTTCTTTTAGCAATTATCCAAATACCTTTCAAATCGTCTAATTTGTCAGAGCTTTTATATTCAAAAATTACGTCTTCTGGAACTTGAATATTAGCAAAGGTTATGATATCTTCTTCATTTTCAATGGGATTAATATCTTTTTTTGAGTTTCTCAGCATAGCCCATTTATCCCAAGGAATGTCAGTAATTTCACCATTAGGAGATGTGAGAACGAAACGCACTTGTTCTAAATCAAAAAATTTTTTTTTCTTATTTCTGTTTTTAACATAACAACAATAACATTTAGGAGGATAAAAATTATCTTTGTGTTCAGAATTTACGTTATTTTCCCAATTACTTTTCCAATGGTCAATTCTATCAAACCGATGGCAGTTATTACAATAGAACCATTCGGGAAAATATTTTGCTGATAAAAAATCAGAGTTATTTTCAGGCTTAAAACCTTGTTTTAAATCGTTAACCGGAATTTTCACCAAGTGTTCCAATTCTTGAAAATATCGGCTTAAACGATTTTTAAAACGTTTGTCAATTATGAAATTATGTTCTTTAAAATTTCCATTTAAAGCTTGGAAATATGGCCACTCATTAAAATTATCAATCAGTATTGAACCATCTCTTGTCTCTATAATAGAACCAACTCCACCGTAAGAGCTTATGGCTTTTCTTGTTTGTATTTGCTCGTATTGTCCCATTACTTGTTTGTTATTTTTATAATGCTGTTTGTATCTATTTCTCTCATTGACATCATCAAACTCCAATCGTCTAAATCGGACATTTTTTTTATCAAGATTTTGTATGTTAAATCACCTTCTTTCGTAGTCCATTTTTCAGATAAATCTTTCAATTTTTCCAAAGCGTAATTTAGTTGCTTTTTGTTTTTGATTCGTTCCGAAATGAATGTTTTTAGCTCCTCATAATTGCCTGTGAAATCTTTTGCTCGTTTATCTAAATACAAACCTTGCTTATGTCTGACAAAACAAACCAACAAGCTCGCCAAAACTTTATCCAGAGCAATTTCTGTAAAAGGAGTAACACTCAACGGTTCAACAAATTTATAATATGCACTGTTGAAAGGAACGTAGTTTTCAAAATACGATTTATCTCTTGAACGATTGGCATCCAATAAATTTATTACAATTCCTTTATCTTTTCTTCCAACACGGCTTGAAGCCTGAATATATTCAGCGACATTTTTAGGTTGCCCGTTCATTAACATCACGTTTAAACGCTCAATATCAATTCCAACAGAAAACATATTTGAAGCCAATACTAAATCAACCGAATTTTGAACAGAATTATCTCTGTCTTTTGCCACCAAACTAAACGGCATTTCCAATTCATTTAATAGTTTTTTGATAGAGTTGCTTTCAATTCTACTTGTCAATTCTTTTGTTCTTCCTGCAAGTCCGAGATAATTAAAACTATACGCTTGTTTAGATAGTTGAAAGCGATTGTGCAAAAGTTTCAAGAAATCTGAAATTTCTGCAGGAATTTTATTGTAAACCCTTCCAACGTCTCTCAAGCTATTATAAAACGAAACAATCGTCCAAAAATTATTTTCTCTATTAATGGCTTCTTGTTGAGTTAAATTTTCTTTTTCTCTATAATACTTGAATAATTCAACTCGTGCTAAAAGTAAATTTCCTAAAATTCTTATTTGTGAGTTTAAAGCCGTTTTTCCTGTTGGCATAAAACCGATATGTTTGCGTTTACTTTCTGTTGAGACGTAAGAAAAGAAATTATCATCATAGGTTACGCCCATTGGTGGAAAAACATTTAATGCTCTATTCCCGTATAGCATTGCAACTTGTTGTTCTGTATTTCTTGTGGTTGCTGTTGAAGTAATGATTTTTGGTTTTCTTTTTCCTTTCGTGGAAAGTAATTCAACGATTGATTCGTATAGCCCTGTAATAGAACCCAATGGACCGCTTAACAAGTGCAACTCATCTTGAATAATTAGGTCAGGAGGTAATTTATTCTTATCTTTTTCTTCTAATACAGAATTGAAAAGTTTATATCCCTCTTGTCTATGCGAAAGCATTGCAAACTTATCAACAGTCGCAAAAAGTAATGTGGGTGGGTTTTGATAGATTTTATCATCTATAAAATAAATTGGCAATTCTCCATTAAAAGCACAATCAGGATTTAAGCAATTGGTTGAAAATGTTTTGTCTGTTGCTTTGTAACCTAAATCAAAATTACCTGATTGGTTTTGTGTAACCAAATTACAGCCACACCAAGAACAATTTGTAATAGGAAATGTATTCGCTTTACGATAATCGCCCGTTTTTTTGTTATTGAGCTTTGTGATTTCATCGAAAACTCTTTTGAAAATCGTTTGGGCGTCTTTATATGAATTTGGCGTTGTTGAAGCTCCTACCCACATTCCAATTGAAACTTTATCTTCTCCAAAAAAGTATTCGTCATTTGGACAAAAAAATCTCCTCAAAAAATCCAATGACAAAATAAGTTTCGTAGCTCGCTCAAATTGTTGTGCCGTTAATAATCGTAATGTATATCGCATTATTACAGAAACACCGTCAGCATCTTTTTCGTGTAAAATTCTTCTGCTAATTATCGTGAAAGCCGTAATTGCTAAATATGCTTCTGTTTTCCCTCCTCCTGTTGGAAACCAAAGTAAATCAATAACATTGTTTCTATCGTCAGAATCTTCATTGATAATTGCTTCAATATTCAATAGAAAAAATGCTAATTGAAACGGTCTATAATTTGGCTTAAAAGCGTGATTTTTGAAAAAATCTAAACTGTTATGTTTGAAGTCTTTCTTAATTTCCGATAGTTCAACTCCTTTCTTTCCAAACAAATCTTTATTTGATGTAAGCATTTGGATATACATTGCTGTATTTGAAAGCAAAAATGATTTGAAAGCGACTTCGTTTTTATTTAGAAAGTCAATGTTTTTAATAAGCCTTTCATAGGTCTTATTTTGCTTTTCTAAAATTGTTCTTAAAGATTTTTTGTAATTATCGTCTGCACTTGTTTTTTCCTGCTCAGTTATCCAGTTTTTATATTCATTCGCGAATAGTTTTAATTTTTGAATGATTGTTGATTTATCTAAATCAGTCCAAATGGAGAGTTTTTTCAACTCTGTAATTTCTTTCAGTTCGTCCGGAAATGATTCTCTAAAAGTGTTGCCATAATTCTTAATGTCAACTTCGGGTAAAAACGTAGTTTTCAATTCTGTTGGATTTTTAGGGTCATTCCAATCAACTGCACAACCGTGACCTATTGCAAAAGAATATTCGTTTCTATATTGAAAATTGATTAAATTTAATTCTTCATCAAAAGGATTGATTTCTGATTGTTGTTTGTATGGCAAAAAATTTACATTTGAAATTGAAATTTCACCCTGAAATATTGCTTTGCTGTTCAATAGCTCATTACTAAATGAAAATTTGTTTTTTGGATGGTTAAATCTATTTGCCAACAAGATTTTTATAAACTTTCCGTAGTTTGTTTCATAAATTTTCTTGAAATAACACGTAATAATAGAATTGTCTTCTGCTTGTTCTAATGGGTGTTCTTTTGATTCATCAAAACTTATTTCTGATAGGTTTAATTTAACAATTTTAGGTTCTATTTTTACTCTTTTCCAAAGTCGCCCTAAGAGTAATTCACCTTTTTTGTATGCAATACTATCAATTAACTCCGTTTGTTGTTCGTTTTCTTTGAATCTACTTCTGTAATTACGAACAGACAATCCTCCTTTGTCAAATTCTTCCTTATTCAAGGACATTAGCCCATTTTCATACTTAAAATATTTGCTAACCGAATTGTATGGGTTTTCAGAAAACTTTTTGAAATCTTCTTCGGTAATTTCTATTGTTGCTTCCGTAGGTTTGATTTGAATGTATTTTGCGTAGCTGAAAGTTACCGTTAAAGTCTTTGTATCTTTCGGAACACAAAAAGTTAATCCAAAATTTGTTGGAAAATATTGATTGGCTTCTGAATATTCTTTTTCAGGTTCTACATTATTACTTTTATCAATATCTTCATCAGAATCATCATCAATTGTTTCAATTTTTGGTATTTCTGCATCAGGAGCGCCATCTTCTATTTCCGCGTGCGAATCGTTCGTTTCTTTTTCTCCGATAGAAACTTCCATATCACGTTCGGGAAATAAAATTCCTGAATAATACCTACTTAACGGATAATCGGAAATTATTTCATTTTCATTATCAGAAACAAAAACATCTGAACCTGGACCAATCAAGTTTTTCCTGATAGTATCACGAAATATTAATCTTGGTTCATCAATATAGCTACTCATATATTAAAGTTTTTTTTATTATTTTCTTTTCTTGAATTGTAGCCGTTAGTTTTTCTAAAATTTCATACGGCAATTTTTCTAACGAATCACTTTTTTCTTCTTTGTTTGAGGCAACATAGTCTAATAAATCGTTGCCCAAAATTTTTCCAGCTTGTTGCCTTATGGAGTGATCTTTTTTTGAATAAATTTTGAATTTTTCAAACTCCGTAACGATTAATTCGTCTAAATGATTGTTCTGTACGCAAAAATCCCGAATAACTTCCAAAGTTTTAACTCTTGGAAACCTTGTTACTGATTTTTCGTCCAAATACAAACGAAAAGTACTGTAATTTATTTTGAATGAAGAAAATAACGCTTCGTATAATTCTTCGACACCATTAAAATCCAATGATAAATTTTTCAAAGTTTGTTTCCAACTGTCTGCATATTTGTCAAACAAATCTAATAAACCCTCTGTATCAAATATTTGTAAAATTTTTCTGAATTCTTCTTTACTGTTATTTTGGTAAAACCGAATTTTGGCACCGACATAAACTTCTCCAATTGTCATTTTTATTTGTTCGTTATTTTCAATTAGAAAAACTCCTTTTGAAGAATCATATTTATCTTTTGTCCCGTCGCTAAATTCTATTTCATAGATTGCTTGCTCCCTTGGTAAGTCAATAACTTCATAAGGATTGTCTTTAAAATCTTCACTATTCAAATCAAAATCAAAAACATTATCCAATTCTCTTTTCTTTATTTCTATTGAATGTGAAAATTCGGCTTTGAAAAAAAACAATCTGTCTTTGTGATTTAATCTTGCTTTTTCTTCCTTTTGGTAAGCCTGTTCAACATTATCAAAAGATATTTCATCTAAATTTTCGTAACAAAGAACTTCGCAAATTCCTTTTATATGTTTGATTTTTGAGTACAATTCAAGATTATTCAAATAAGGAATAATTACTATTCGGTTCTTCAAATTTTGTTTATCGTCATTTATCCATTTATCTATATAAAGTTTTGAATTATCAATCCTTTTATCACTGATTAGACGAATATTACTTACTCTTTCATTTTTTATTTGCGTAAAAATAGCATCATAGTTTTTCTTCTCAATGACAACATAAATTGGTCTAGGGTAGTTATTATTTGCTTTCTCTTAGATAGACTTCGACTTTAAATCGACACTTTTTATAATATTAGAGATATTTGAAAAATAATTGAAAATACCATTAGTAAAACCTTCTATTATATCTGGGTTGTAGATG
>JBGYFE010000051.1:0-6155 GCA_041819925.1 Capnocytophaga sp. | reverse complement strand
CAAATGTTGCCTTTTGAACGCTACGCACGCTTGGTCATTGAGGAAGTTTTCAAACGAACTTACCGCCGTATGGAAGGCTTTCTGTTTGACGATGCCGAAACTCGCTATCTAAACTTTATACACGAAAATCCTGACCTGATGCAGCGAGTTTCAGTTTCGCACCTATGTTCCTATTTAGGTATTAGTCGTCAAGCACTTACTCGCATACGCAAAAAAATCATTGATAAAACGTAATTTGACGTAAATGCGTCATTTCTACACGGTTTATTTGCCCTAATTTTGCCCCGAAATATTTTGGAAGTAGCGTATACAATGGAGTTTTTCCGTTGTTTAATGCGTATATTTCTATTGTTCGCACAAAAGAACAACACGCAGAAATAAATTAAAAAGAAAAAGCAGCAAAAAATGAGGAAAATAAATCTTTTTTTAACGATAAGTTGTTTTATTTCAGCTTTTTATGCAAATGCACAAATCACGATTACACCTTCAATAGATAAGGCAATACAATCGGCAAAAGAGAAAAGCGAAATACTTAAAAATCAACAGTTTGAAATCGAAAAAATAGAACTACAACGCAAAGATGTCAAACAGAAATATATTCCGCGAATAGATGCATCAGCTAATTATCTGTATCTTGACGGACATACAAAAATTGATTTAGAAACCATACATACGCCACTTTTGCAACTCCCAATTTTTGACGGAAGTCGTTCCTCTGATACCCAAGCCAATATCGCGATGGCAGGTATTTCAACTCGAATGGTACTTTTCAGCGGATTGCAAATCCCATACGGAGCGAAAGCCTTAGAACAAAAACGCATCGGAACGGAACATTTGACGGAAACAATTACGGACGAACTTATTCAGGAAGTAATTGTTAGTTTTGACCAAATTAAAGTGTTAGAAGCCGTGCAATCGCTCATTGATGAAAGTCGCAAACGATTGGAAGTAGAAGAAAAACGTGTGGAACGTAGCATTCAGGAAGGTTTCGCAATTCCGCTTGATCGCGATAAAATCAGATTGGCACAACTCGAATTGCAATCCAAACAGTTGGAAGTGGAGGGCAACAAACGACTTATCTATCAGAAAATAAATTACTTAACAGGATATTCCGATGCAGAAATCAACGAAGTGGCGAATACCTTTAAACCGTTCGTTATTTCCGAAAATGGCGTTTCCGTAGAAAACAAAGCCGAAATCAAAGCCTTACAATCTTTCGTAAAAGCACAAGAATTTCTGTTGAAAAAAGAAAAAGGCACTTATTTGCCACAAATCGCTCTTTTGGGCGGAGTTCGTTATACTTCTGTTTTCAATGCTGAAATTGCATCGGGAAATTTGCCCATTTCGGGCAGACCGCTAAACATCGGCATCAATGAAATTACGTTATTCCCAACGTGGTATGTGGGTGTGGGGGCTCAATGGAATATTTTTAGCGGATTTTCACGTACTAACAAAATCAAACAAGTTCGGCTTGACATCGCTTCAACGGAAAGCAAACTTTCTGATGCCGAGCAAAAATTCCGACTTTTGTTGAACAAAAATTTAGAAAACTACCGCGTTGCCAACGAAAAATTACAACTGAATGACCAAAAAGTAAGTGTGGCTCGCAATAACTTGAATATTGCTGTAAAACAATACGAACAAGGTTTGATTGACATTTCGGAACGATTAAGCATTGAAAACGACCTTTACAAAGCGGTTATTGACCAAGCACAAGGCATTCAGCAACAACGTCAATCAGCTTTGGAAGTGATGAAAACACAAGGAAAATTATCAGAATATACAATCGAATCATTAAATAATTCTTTTTAAATAACACACAATGAAAGGAAAACGAATTTTAAGACTAATACCCATATTGATTATCGCGGTGATTACCATTGTAGCGGTGAGTTATTTGTTCCGCTCGGAGGAACAATATTGGCAAGGACAAGCCGAAGCCAAGCAAATTAGTATCGCTCCAAAAATTCCGGGTCGAGTAGAAAAAATTGCAGTTCAAGAAGGTCAATCTGTTCAAAAAGGTGATTTGCTGTTATCTATCGAAACCCCTGAAATTAATGCCAAATTAGAACAAGCCAATGCCGCTCATCAAGCTGCCGAAGCGCAACTTGCCAAAGCCAATGCAGGAGCGAGAAGCCAGCAAATACAAGCTGCTTACAGCCTATGGCAACAGGCAAAAACTGCTGCCGATTTTGCTGAAACATCTTTCAAACGTGTAGAAAATATGTACAACGACCAATTGATTTCTGCACAAAAACGCGACGAGGCACACACTCGCTACCAATCCGCCGTACAACAAGCCAATGCTGCCAAAGCACAGTACGACCTCGCTTTGGCAGGAGCTCAACAGGAAGACAAACAAGCTGCAAAAGCAATGGTGGACAGAGCTCAAGGAGCTGTAAATGAAGTACAAAGCTATAAAAGTGAAGCTAACTTATACGCTCCTGCAACGGGTGAAATTCAGAAAATCGTTCCGAATGAAGGCGAACTGGTCAACACGGGGTATCCCATTATTACGTTGGTTGATTTGTCAGATATTTGGGTGGTTTTAAATATCCGTGAAGATTTTATGAATCGCTTTCAAAAAGGAACGAAATTCAAGGCTTTTGTTCCTGCGTTAGGCAATAAAGAGATCACGTTGGAAGTACGACATATCGCCGTAATGGCAGATTTTGCCACGTGGACAGCCACCAAAGCACAAGGTGATTTCGACCGAAAAACTTTTGAAATAAAAGCCTATCCGACCGAAAAAGTGGAAGGTTTCCGACCAGGAATGTCCGTACTTGTGAAGCAGTAAAATAAGGTCAGTTATTAGCGATTAGTCAAAAAGTTTTATGCACTATCCCAATAACTTATATCTAAAACAAAATGAAAAAATTATTTATTTCAGAAACCAAACGAATATTCACCTCTCCCAAGCGTATTTTTATGACTTTGGGGTTGCCGTTATTGATATTCGCTTTTTTTGGATATATTTTTCAAGAAGATACCCCAAAAGATTTGCCCGTACTTGTAACAGATTACGACCAATCGGCGGTGTCAAGACAGCTCGTGCGATGGCTCAACACCACTTCCATAATGGAAATTTCAGAACAAGTCGAAAGCCCAACAGCTGCTGAAAATCAACTCCGTAGAGGAGATGTATATGCTTACATCGTAATTCCTACCGACTTTGAAAAAGATATTTTGCAAAATAAAACCACCAAAGCCATTTGTTACACCAATGGAGCGTATATGTTGCCATCAAGTTTTATACAATCGGCTTTTTTAAGTACTGTCGGGACACTTTCAGCAGGCATCAATCTCAACAAACGAACCAAACAAGGAATGGGGCAACAACAGGCTTTCGCTGAAATACAATCCATTGGGAATGATGCTCATACACTCTACAATCCGTATAAAAACTATAACTATTTTTTGAGTTTAGGATTTATTCCTATGATGTTTCAAATGGTGGTGATGATAGTTTCCATTTTTGCACTCGGACAAATGTTCAAATACCGAACTGCCGACTATTTTTATAAAGAAGCAGGAAATAGTGCGTGGGCGTTGCTTTTAGGAAAAATACTTCCTTACACGCTGATTTTCTTATTTTTAGCGATAATGATGGATATTTATTTATTCAACATTATTGGCATTCCGTCCAAGCCTGATTTTGCTTTCGTAACCATATTACTTTCGTTATTGTTAGTGCTTGTAAATCAGTCATTGGCAGTATTTTTTGTGTCGTTTTTCAAAGATTTGCGTTCAGCTTTGACTTTCGGAGGTGGCTTTGCAGCTTTGGCTTTTTCCTTTTCGGGATACACATTTCCGCTTGATGGAATGCCCGTACCGATGCAATATGTAGCTAAAATCTTCCCATTTACGCACTTTTTGCAAAGTTACATCAACACCGGAATTCGAGGTTTGTCGCTACTCTATTCGTGGGAAAATATTTTGGCTTTTGCATTGTTTTTCAGCACATTATTTTTGTCTTTTCCTAAATTCATAAAACTTGTAAAACAAAACGGATATGCTCAAACCCAATAGATTTTCACATACATTTTATCAAGAATTTAAACGGATATTTTCCGATTCAGCGGTATGGGTTTCGTTTTTCGTCATATCCGTGGTGGTGGCTTTTGCCTATACGTATGTTTATTCAAACGAAGTTTTGGAAGACACGCCCATTGTGGTGGTCGATGAATGCCGTTCTGCTGAAAGTCGCCAACTTATTCGTATGATAAATGCTACTGAACAAGTGTCAGTAACAGAAATGGCTACGGATTTGAGCCAAGCCAAAGAATTGTTTTATCAGGGAAAAGTTCACGGCATTGTGGTTATTCCGAAGGATTTTTCTCAAAAGATATTTCAGAAGATGCGTCCGTCAGTGTCAGGTTATTATGACACGGCTTATTTTCTGTATTACAAGCAAGTGTATAAAGCAGTAGCAACTTCCATTGCGTATATGAACGCTGGGATTGAACTCAAAGGGCTCACCGCCAAAGGAATGTCCACCGACCAAGCTCAAAACACGATGAGTGCCGTAAAAGCCCAAGTGGTTACGCTTTTCAATCCGAATGGAGGATATGCAACTTTTGCAATGCCAATGGTGTATCTTATTATTATTCAAACACTTCTATTAACAGGCATCGGACTTTTAGGCGGAACAGCACGCGAACAACAAGAATTTTCACATAATCACTACAACATACGCACCTTGTCCGACAGTATTTTGGTGCTGGCAGGAAAGGCAATATGTTATTTGGTGGTTGCATTGTTGTACATCGCTATCGTGCTGGAAATCATTATGCCCGCATTCCATATTCCGCAACGAAGTAATGCTTGGGAAGTATATTTATTTCTAATTCCATTCTTTTTGAGCATAGCTTTTTTAGGATTGTGCCTGATTCGTTTTTTTAAACACCGAGAAGATGCCGTGATGACGATTTCGTTTTCGTCTATCCCTGCATTGCTTTTGAGTGGCGTTTCGTGGCCTGTTGAGGCTTTTCCGAAATTACTGCAAATCGTGTCAGAATTTATCCCAAGTACGGCGGGCATTAAAGGTTTTATTGCAATGACACAAGGTGGCGCTTCTCTACTCGATACACAAGATATTTACCTAAAAATGTGGGGATTATGTTTGTTTTATTTACTTCTTTCAGTATTATTTTTTAGAAAATTTTTAAAGAAATAAATCAGAATCTCGAAACTCAATGGTAAAATTTATTTGTCTCAACGTAACCTTATCCCAGAAATTATCTCAATAAAATCTTAATTATTTTTCAAGAATCATTGCGCACTTAATTTACGTGCCAATTCCACAGCCTTACTATCGGTCAAACTCGCTACATAACACGGAATGCCCATTATTTTATCATATAAAGAACCTTCTTTTTTATATCTTTCAGGTAATGATTTGAAAATTAACCTATCAAAAGAAGATTCCCTGCCATTCTCTTTATTTACGATAGCCGTTAGATAAACGTCTAATAAACGTTGTAAAATTACATAACCTGAAATTTCTTTTTCAATTACCTCGTCGGATTGGTAAATGTTTGATACGCTGAA
The DNA here is from genome assembly GCA_041819925.1 of Capnocytophaga sp. Lineage (GTDB taxonomy): Bacteria > Bacteroidota > Bacteroidia > Flavobacteriales > Flavobacteriaceae > Capnocytophaga. The sequence continues at coordinate 605 of JBGYFE010000051.1, read as the reverse complement.
ATTTATGATATCTTCAATTTGAGGTTTATAGATGCTTTGACTGAGCAAAGAAGTGTGAAAATTACCTTTCAAAATTTCGCTTTCGTTCTGGATAAAAATTTGTGTGGCTTCACTCACTAACGTTCCTATGGCGAGTGCTCTGAGATAAGCAATTCGTTCTTCTTTGGTTTGCAATCGACTGTATTTCTGAGAGTTTATTCTGTCAGAAATTAATTTTCCAAAGTATTCCAATGCCAAATCTTCGGAAATTAAGCCTAAATTAATGCCATCTTCAAAATCAATAATGGTGTAACAGATATCATCAGCGGCTTCCACTAAAAAAGCGAGCGGATGCCGTGCAAAACGCAAATTGTTACCATCAGAATTCGATTTTAATTGCAATTCTTGGGCAACTTCTGCAAAGAAAGTTCTTTCGGATTGGAAAAAACCATACTTTTTGTCAGCTATATTTTTGGTCGGACGCATAGGAAGCGATTCTTTCGGGTATTTCATAAAAGCTCCTAATGTGGCATACGAAAGCCGCAAACCACCCTCAACGCCCGGGCGAGATTCACTCAGAATTCGGAAACCATTGGCATTGCCTTCAAAATTGCAAAGGTCGACAT
>JBGYFE010000050.1:0-9459 GCA_041819925.1 Capnocytophaga sp. | reverse complement strand
GGGGTCAAAACGAGCGCCTGCTTTGTGAACACGCTCTAAATCAAATAGATTTACGAGTTCTTCCAATGAAAAAATTTCTTGGTCGTTACCCGGATTCCAGCCCAAGAGCGCTAAAAAGTTTACTAATGCGTCGGGGAAATAGCCCTCTCCTTTAAACCCTTTCAGTACGTTGCCTTCATCTGTCCAATCTAACGGAAAAACAGGAAATCCGAGCTTGATTCCGTCGCGTTTGCTCAGTTTTCCGTTTCCTACGGGCTTCAAAATCAGAGGTAAATGTGCAAACTGGGGCGCTTGCCAACCGAAAGCACGATAGAGTAAAATATGCAAAGGCATTGATGGCAGCCATTCCTCACCGCGAATAACGTGCGTGATTTCCATCAGATGGTCGTCCACAATATTTGCTAAATGATACGTTGGCATACCATCGCTTTTGAAAAGCACTTTATCGTCGAGCGTTTTGGTATCAACACTGACATCTCCACGTATTAAATCGCTCATTTTCAGTGTTTCGTCATTGGGCATTTTAAAGCGTATGACAAAATCATCACCATTTTGAAGTCTGTTCTGAACATCATCAGCCGAAAGCGACAAAGAATTTTTCAATTGCAAACGATTACTCCAATTGTAGATAAACGTTTTTCCTTCGTTTTCGTATTCTTTTCGCTGATTATCAAGTTCTTCCGCTGAGTCAAAAGCATAGTATGCCCATCCTTTTGAGATAAGTTCATCAGCATATTTTTTGTAAATTTCTTTGCGTTCGCTTTGTCGATAAGGAGCGTGTTTTCCTTCCTTTCCAACGCCTTCATCGAACGGGATTCCGCACCAATTGAGTGCGTCAATGATGTATTTTTCAGCACCTTCCACATAACGAGTTTGGTCGGTATCTTCAATACGAAGTAAAAAATCCCCACCGTGTTTCTTGGCGAACAAATAATTAAATAAAGCGGTACGTACACCGCCGATATGTAATGCCCCCGTAGGGCTTGGTGCAAATCGAACTCTTACCATAAATTTTTATATTTTTATGTTTAGTGATTAGTGGTCAGTGATTAGTGGTCAGTGATTAGTGGTTAGTGGTCAGTCGTTAGAACTACTCACTAATTGCTACTCACTAATTGCTACTCACTAATTGCTATTCACTAAATTACAATAACTTCAAATCTTTTATTACTTTAAATGCTACATCTACCTGATATTCAGGCACAATAATGGTAAATTCATTGGCGGTTGAAATAACTTCATTCATACTGATACCTTCCCACGCCAAACGTTGAAAAATAAAATAGTAAATACCTGGAATGGAAATATTTTCCTCCGGAAGTTTCACACTGATAGAACCTAAATTGGTGAATTTATGCAAGCATCTTTCATTTTTGAAAATATCTTCAACAAATGCTTCTGTGGAATTGCTGACAATCAAACTCGTTTCATTCACACCGCGTGAAGTGGCATAAAAAACATCTTTGGTATTCTGAATGCGTTTGAGTAATTCGGCTTGACTATTGAGAAGTGTTTCAGAAACTAAAAAAGTATAGTCCGTCAAGTTTGAGCGCACAATAATTTCACCAATATTTTTCAATACCTTCACAATGCGATGTGTGGAACGAAATTCCATATCTGTGGACAGGCGTTTAAGTGCCATCACAATAGCTCCATTTCGAACTTCGCGACTGGTAGTTTCAGTTTGAATTTCCTTTCGGATAATACGAGCCAACGAGGTAAGATTTATAATTCCTTGTGAAAGAGCTGTTTGTAAAAAAGGCTTTGACTTGATGTAGTTTTCAACGGCTGATGATACTGTTTTCATTGAATTACTATTTTAAGAGTTAGTTTACTTTTTGTTACAAATGTACAACAAAAAATCTTTTTGTAACAAAAAAAAAACTTTTTTGCTTTTCCTTAACTTTTAAAGGAAAACATAAATACTTCAAAAATCATTTTTGAAAACAACATAGGGGTTTTTGAAGTTTTTTTACGGAAAGAAAAATTTATTTTACCTTACAATTTTGTATTACCAAAAATTAAGGCTGTCAGAAAAAACAGCCTTAATTCTTTTGATATAAAAAAGAAAACTATTTCAAACTTCCAACCATATCTTCGGGTTTTACCCAAGCATCAAAGTCTTCGGCAGAAACATATCCCAAGCGAACGGCTTCTTCTTTAAGTGTAGTTCCGTTTCGATGGGCAGTTTGAGCGATTTCAGCTGATTTGTAATAACCGATTTTGGTGTTCAAAGCCGTTACTAACATCAATGAGTTATCCACTAATTCTTTGATACGCTTATAGTTAGGCTCAATTCCTTGTGCGCAATGTTCGTCAAATGACACACAAGCATCACCTAACAATTCCGCTGAACGCAAAAAGTTAGAAGCCATAAGCGGTTTAAATACATTCAACTCATAATGCCCTTGTGTTCCTCCAATGGTAATAGCTACATCATTTCCCATAACCTGTGCCGCAACCATTGTAAGTGCCTCACATTGTGTAGGATTTACTTTACCTGGCATAATAGAGCTTCCTGGTTCATTTTCAGGAATTAAAATTTCACCAATTCCTGAACGAGGTCCTGATGCTAACATACGTACATCATTGGCTATTTTGTTAAGCGATACAGCTAATTGTTTCAATGCTCCGTGTGCTTCCACCAAAGCATCGTGTGAAGCCAACGCCTCAAATTTATTAGGAGCAGTAACAAACGGAAGTCCTGTGAATTTAGCGATGTACTCGGCTACTTTCACATCATATCCTTTTGGAGTATTCAATCCTGTTCCAACGGCAGTTCCTCCCAAAGCGAGTTCTGACAAGTGAGCAAGTGTGTTTTTAAGGGCTTTCAAACCGTAATCTAATTGAGCGGCATAACCTGAAATTTCTTGTCCTAATGTGAGTGGTGTTGCGTCCATAAGGTGTGTACGACCTATTTTTACCACATTTTTGAAGGCTTCAGCTTTGGCTTTTAGTGTGTTGCGTAGTTGTTCAACTCCTGGAATTGTTTTTTCAACCACCATTTTGTAACAAGCAATGTGCATTCCTGTTGGGAACGTATCGTTTGATGATTGTGATTTATTAACATCGTCATTGGCTTTCAAAACGGGTTCTCCTTCACCTATTTTTCCACCAGCAAGCACTTGGGCACGATTGGCAATTACTTCGTTTACGTTCATATTTGATTGTGTTCCAGAGCCTGTTTGCCAAATAACAAGCGGAAACTGGTCATCTAACTTTCCTGCCAAAATTTCATCACAAACCTGTGCAATGGCATCTCTTTTTTCAGTGGAAAGCACGCCCAAATCACAGTTTGCGTAAGCCGCTGCTTTTTTCAAGTAGGCAAACCCTCTTATGATTTCAATTGGCATTGAAGCAGATGCTCCAATTTTGAAGTTGTTTCGTGAACGTTCGGTTTGAGCTCCCCAATATTTATCGGCAGGAACTTTCACTTCGCCCATAGTGTCTTTTTCAATTCTGTAACTCATTTTGTTCTATTTTAGTTTATTAAACAATATTATTTTACGATTTTAAAACCCCACAAAACTAATAAAATTTAGGTATATAAAATAATTTTATTGCAATTATTTTTCGTTATGTGTTTGCACGGCACACACTTCAATGAAAGTTATATTTTCTATTTACACAATTGCCTGTAATTGTTTTCTTTTTAGTTTTTATCAATGTGTCTGCTAATGACAAGTTTCTGAATTTCAGTTGTTCCTTCACCTATGGTACATAATTTTGAATCTCGGAAGAATTTCTCCACAGGAAAATCCTTGGTATATCCATATCCTCCGTGAATTTGAATGGCTTCTGTTGCTACTTTCACACACACCTCCGAAGCGTACATTTTCGCCATAGCTCCAGCTTGTGTTACTTTTTCCTTATTATTTTTCAAATACGCCGCTTTATGAAGCAATAATTCAGAGGCTTCTATTTCGGTTGCCATATCGGCTAATTTAAACGAAATTGCTTGAAAATCAATAAGTCTTTTTTCAAACTGTGTACGTTCTTTGGCATATTTCACAGATGCTTCATACGCCCCTTTGGCAATTCCGAGAGCAAGCGCCCCGATGGAAATACGCCCACCGTCCAGCACTTTCATCGCCTGAATGAACCCCTCTCCTACTTCTCCTATCAAGTTTTCAGCAGGAACACGGCAATCTTGAAAAATCATTTCAGCAGTTTCGCTTGCTCGCATTCCCAATTTGTTTTCTTTTTTTCCGCTATTAAAACCTTTTGTTCCCCTTTCCACAGCGAAAGCAGAAATTCCGTGTTTATCGCCTTTTTTTCCCGTTCGGGCAATTACTATGGCAATATCACCTGATTTTCCGTGCGTAGTGAAGTTTTTAGCTCCGTTCAACACCCAAAAATCTCCATCTTTCACAGCTGTTGTTGCCATTCCTCCTGAATCAGAGCCCGTGTTATGTTCTGTGATTGCCCAAGCTCCAATCCATTCACCCGAAGCTAATTTTGGCAACCATTTCTTTTTTTGTTCTTCACTTCCAAATTCATAAATATGATTGGTACACAATGAATTATGCGCTGCAACTGACAATCCAATAGAGGGGTCAACTTTTGATATTTCTTCAATAATGGCAATATAATCGTGATAATTCAAGCCTGAACCTCCGTAAATTTCAGGAACTAAAACGCCCATAAAACCCATTTCACCAGCTTTTTTGAATACTTCTATCGGAAATTCTTGGCTTTCGTCCCATTTCATAATGTTCGGACGAATGTATTTTTCAGCAAAGTCTCGTGCCGATTCGGCAACCATTTTTTGTGTTTCAGAATAACTAAAATTCATTTTTATTAGTAATATTTTAATTTGTATTTTCTCTGCGGAAACGTGATAAGGGACAATTTTACGAAAAATTTTTGAAACTACAAAAAGCCTATCAAGGAGTGATGAACAAATAAATTTGAAGTCTGCCAATCTTTTCTTTATCAAAATCATTGATTTTCAGAAGTTCATCAAAGTTTTTAATATCACCTAATTCAGAGCGAAGCGCCACAATTTTTTTTGCATTTTCAAGATTAAGGTATGGAATTTTGGAAAGTTCATACATATTCAATCGATTGATGTCTCGTTTTTGAATTTCAGGTGGTGTTTTTACTTCAAATTGCATTGCTATTCTTTCAAAAACTTCTTTCTCTAACCCATAAACTTCCGAAACCTGTGAAATATAAGTAAATCCTTGTAATTTTTCACGATATTTTATAATTCTTTCAGAAAAAGCGTTGCCGATGCCATATATTTTCATCAAATCATCTTTTGAAGCCTGATTAATATCTTGTTTGATGATGTTTTTGGATATGTTTTTTGCTTCCGGTGAGTTGTTATCAACTCTTTTTGAATTATTTACCCAATCAGGAAATTTGAAATACGGTGCAATTTCCGCCAATAAACTATCCGAAATTTGAGTAACTTGTTGAAATTCTTTTGCTGAATTAACAAACTTATTTTCTTTACGAAAAACCAATAATCTATCAATTTCCTCAGGTTTCATTCCTAACGTAAACCCTTTGTAATCCGTAATAAAATTAGGATTAAACGGATAAATTGTATCCTTTTTGGGTTGCGTGGTAATTTTTTGAAGAGAATCTAATTGTTGGCTTAACTCAAAAAAATGTTCGTTTTTAAACTTAGATTTTTCGTTCGTAAAATCAATGAAAAAGTAAAGAATCTGCACAACTACGATTAGTAGCAGTAGAAAAATAATACCAATACGTTGATTTCGAGAGAAAGAAGAAAATCGTTCCATAACAATTTTTTCTAAAAAATTGAACCCCAGCACAAATACGGAGTCCTTAAAATGTATTTATGCTTCTTTTTTACTTGAAACTTGCTGAAATTCTTATGATTATCAAACTCAAACATAAGATATTTAATCTATCCCGAATAAGTATGCACGCTCATTTGCGCTGTTGGCAGATAATTCACGCCAAACCAACAAACCAATAGCAACAAAAATGCAATCACCACAATTAGAAAACTGTTAAAAGGACTTTTTTCTTTGTGTTTATGCTTGTAGTGAATATACACCAAGTAAGCAAGCCACGTGATGAAAGCCCACGTTTCTTTGGGGTCCCACGTCCAATAGTGTCCCCACGCTTCTTTTGCCCAAAGTGCCCCAAAAAGAAGCCCAAAGGTCAAAAATACATATCCGATTTTGATGAGTTGGTCGGTAACTAAAATAATATTTTGAACATCTTTTTGTTTTTTACAGAGATAGATTCCGTAAACTGCCGTTAGTGAAGCCATTCCAAGCATTGCATACGCGAAAATATACACAATTACGTGCGGAACAAACCAAACGCTCTGTAACGCTGGCATTAATGTTTTATTCATTGTGTCAGGACGGAAAAAAGTCACTAACACAAACACAATTCCCATTGCCGCTGCATAGTTTAACATCCACTTTTGGCGATAAAGCAAATAAATTGCGTATCCGATTGCTCCCATAAAAAAAGCGTACCAGATGCGGGTTTCGGCAAGCGTTCGCAAGGGCGGACGGTCGAGATGTATCCATAATTTAGCAATGAAAACACCCATTATAAGCGTTGCCGCTAAATAAAAAACAACACTTAACTGTCTATAAAACTTACTTTTGGAATAAATCAACACGCTTGATGTTATCCACAAAACCAACGTTGAAATTGTAATATAATTGAAATACTGCCACATAATTACTTCCTATTTTTAAATAAAAACGCTACTCCTCCCGCCATTAGAATGAAAATTCCCGTGTAAACCACCGGCAACCAAGGGTCTAAAATAAGTTCTACAACGCTGAGGTCTGACCACCGCCCCATTCTCTCGTCATAACTCACCTGATAAATCTTCCAACCATCGACTTTCACGGGGTGATTCACCTCTATTTTCTCTCTTCGGATTTGTTCCGTATCTTTTTGATAGATAACTACGTCCGACTGAAACTTCCTTGCTTCGGCTGGTGCCATCACTAACGTATGGTCAGCATCAAGTTGAATAGTTCGTGGTGGAAGTTGAAAATTTCCTGCTGAAATCCAACCTTTTTTTCTTTCTTTTGTTTTTAGATTTTCAACTGTTACCAAAGCCGCATTGGTTGAACCCCACATTCCGTGACTGACGTAAGTACTATCAGTGTCGGGGATTGCTTTCTCCAAATATTGGTGTTGGGTGATTTTCCAATCTAAAATTTTCCCTTCTGAACCATCTTTTTCTAACATAAATCCAATAGGTTTCTCTTTCGGAAGTGAATTTCCTAAGGAATCGATTACAAACAGCTTATTTGGATAAATATCTATGTCAAAGGACTTTAACTCAATAGCGATGGGCAATTCTATAACATTTCCGTTGTCATCTGTGGCACGCCATTCGATTTTATCTTTGTATAAATCCATTTTCAGACGAACTAAATCGCCTTGCCCTAACACTCCCGCAAACATCACAAGCCACAATCCGAAATGATTGAGCAAAAACGTAATGTTTTTAGATTGATAAACCATTGAACGTTTGAGAATTGCCAACCACAAATTGGTTAAAGCCATTAAAAACACCAAAGCGAAATACCACGTTTTGGTGATGTCGTCCAATCCGAAGTTAAGTAGCGCTAACGGCGTTCCGTGTTCCTTATTAATACTGATGCTCCCCAATCCGATGGTCAGTATCCCTAATGTAATGACCGTAACAATGGCAAAAGGAGTGCTTGAATGTAAGTTTATAAAGTTTTTCTTCTTGAAAATAAAGAAAATAGCCGTGTTCAGAAACACAAATATCAGTCCGCCAACGATGTTGTAAGGAAAACTAAACCAACTTTTGGGAATACTTCCAAAAAAATACTGTAACACAACCCCAACCAACAACGACAAAACGGCAATAAGCACCGAGTAGCGGTATTGATTGCTTTTGTGAAATTCTTTATCTAAATTCATAATATGACTTTCAAAAAAATGTTTTTAGCTTTTTCAGGTTCAAATTTACAAAAAAAAAACCGTTGCAGAATTATTTTTTATAAAAACCCTGCAACGGTTGTTATTATTTTTCATTAAAAATACTACTTCTGAGTAACCAAGTTTCCTTTTTCTTTGGCTTCTTTTATCCATTTCGGAACAATGGTTTTCATAAATTGTTTTTTAGCAGTTTCTTCTTTTTCCATATCTAAACCAATGATAGCCTGAGCTTTAGCTTTTGTACTAATGTCTGGCATCTCAAAAGTAGCTGTTACATTAAGTTTTTTAGTAAGAGCTGTAAGTTCATTTTCAGCTTGTAAAGCATAGTCTAAACCGTCAGAAAGTATTTTAAGAGATTCTATCGGAGCGTGGAAAGCTGCCCCGTGAGAACTATGAACCATATCCCAACGCCATTGAGCTCTTCTGATAAGGGCTAAAGCAGCTTTCATTTGCTCTTCATTAGCTCCATTGTCCCATAAGAATTTAGCATAAAAATGTGTATGAGCTAATTGGTTTCCTAAACGGTCTCTTAAAGCAAATACATGGTCTTGACGCTCATATACGTTTTTGATAAGTTCTTCTTCAGGCTGTCTGTGGCATACTTGACAACTTGCATTTACGTTTCTAAGTGGGCTACTAATGTGGTGGTCAGTATATTTTACGCCTCCTTCTGATTTATATGGCATATGACAATCAGAACAAGATACACCTCGCTGTCCGTGAATACCTAACTGACTTATCTCATAATCAGGGTGTTGAGCTTTAAGAATAGGAGCTTTACTAACCGTATTGATATAGTCTGTCCAACCTACGTTATCATAGTATTCTTCCATTTTCTCAATAGTCATACCTTTATCCCAAGGGAAAGTAAGGTATTTAGAATCTCCTTTGAAATAATATTCTACGTGACATTGTGCACACACGAGCGAACGCATCTCTTGGTGAGTAGCTTTAGTAATGTCTCTTCCTTGTCGGTTAAAAGCCTCTACAAGAGCTGGTTGTGTAATAGTTAGGTTCATTGTTTTAGGGTCGTGGCAGTTAGCACACCCGATAGGATTTACTATTTCGCTACCTAAATCGTCCCAATGTCCTTTATAGTAATTTTCAACCCCTATTTTGTTCATCATTCGAGGTACATCAGGGCTTTTACAAGTCCAACAAGTTCCGGGCTGTGGTGAGTGTGTAGAATCGGTTGGAGAACCAGTACGTAATGTATGTGTTACGTCTTCTATGGCATGCATGTGTCCTCGTGGAGCAGTGTAATCTTTAGAGAAAGCATATCCTGCCCAAAGAATTACCATGTGAGGACGTAATTCCAAAAGGTCATCATTATTGCTACTCATGTGTTTAGTACGAAGAGTAGTGTCAGCTGTTTGTAACCATGATTGGTACTCACGTTGGTAGTATTCACCCCAAATTTCATTTCGGGCTTCAAAGTCACCAATGTCAGTATTTGCACGGGAAATGATTTGCGCTTCGGCTTTTCTTCCCATAATTGAATTGGCTAACATTCCCAAGAGGAAAGTTACGATAGCC
>JBGYFE010000049.1:0-3345 GCA_041819925.1 Capnocytophaga sp. | reverse complement strand
TTCAAGAAGGCAAAAAACGAGATAATATTTCATTTTTTACAATTATAAGATATTTTTATTTAGATTTATTAAAAATATTTGTATCTTTGCCCTCTCAAAAATAATGAATGGTGCAGAAGTTTTTATTCCTTTTATTATTTATAATTTTTAATTTTCAACAAGCAATCGGGCAGGCAGAATTGGTGCTGAAAGTGCAAGATTCTCTTCAAAACCCAATTGCTCAGGCACATATTTTTACAAATAAAGTAGGAAAACTCACTGATTCAAACGGAATGGCTTCTTTTCGCTTGCAGAAAGGATTATTTTATTCCATAAAAATTTCACATATTTCGTTTGAAGCATATTCAACACGAGTTTTTGTTGAAAAAGATACATTATTGACCGTTTTTTTGAAAGAAAAGAAAGAATTTCTGCAAGAAGTAGTGGTTACGGCGACCGAAAAGAAAGACCCTACTTCCACTTCTGTGATTGACCAAAAAGCAATGAAACATTTGCAGCCTTCCAGTTTTGCTGACTTGGTGAGTTTGTTGCCTGGGAAAAGTGTCAGTGCTCCCGTGCTGAATAAAGCGAATACTTTGACATTACGCGAAACAGGCATTTCAAGTGGTGATTATTCAACATCTTCATTAGGAATTGCTTTTACGGTTGATGGCGTTCCGATTAATTCAAATGCAAATATGCAAGAAACGGTTGGTAATGAGATGGTTATAAATTCTACGTCGGGATATGTCGATGCGAGAAGAAAAACAACTCGTTCGGGGGTTGATATGCGTTCTATTTCCACCGATGACATTGAGAAAGTGGAAGTTATCAGAGGAATAGCGCCGGTAAATCACGGCGATTTGAGCAGTGGATTGGTTCAAATTTCGCGAAAAAAAGGAAAAACACAATGGAATTCGAGAATAAAGTCAGATGGTTTTAGTAAGTTGTTTTATGTCGGGAAAGGTTTTTATTTTGACAAACAAAACCTCAGTTTGAATGTCAGTTTGGATTATCTCGATGCCAAAAATGACCCTCGAAACAGTTTTGAGAATTACAAACGCTACACGGCTTCGGTCAGGGCAGAAAAGAAGTTTGGTCTCTCAAATCCAATTATTTGGAACATAAATCTTGACTACACAGGAACTGCCGACAAAGAAAAAACAGACCCCGACATTGGTTTCGACCGATATGATTCTTACCAATCTACGCATAATAATATCCGTATATCGAACCTTTTTTTGATGAACTTAGATGATTATTTTTTAAAGCGTTTGGCGTTGAAAACCAGCGTAAGTCAATCATACGACCAAATAAAACAAGACAAATGGGTACAAATTACCAGCGCAAAAGCGATTCCTACCAGTTGGGAAGAGGGCGAACATTACGGTATTTTTCTTTCACCGAATTACGTATCGAAACAATTAATTGACGGAAAGCCATTAGATATTTTTACAGATTTTTCTGTTGGGTCGTACGGTTCGTTTTGGGGGATTCACAATGAATTTCTTGTAGGAATGAGTTATTCCTATTCCAAAAATAACGGATTGGGGCAAGTTTACGATATTTTCTATCCGCCTTCGCCCGACGTGCTTTCAGTTCCGAGAGCTTTTAAAGATGTTCCAGCAATGCAAAACCTTGCGTTCTATATTCAAGATCAGATAGATAAGGAAATAGGTGAGATGTATTTGGTTTTGTGGGCTGGTGTTCGCGGGACGTCTCTGTTAGGATTGGAAAACGGATACAAAATGAATCAAAAAATATTTTTTGACCCACGTTTGAGCTTGAAAATAAATTTTCCGAAGATTGTGTTTGAAAACAAAAAACATTTAGACGTAAATCTTACCGTTGGCTGGGGCAAACAAAGTAAGTTACCTACGCAGGATATGTTATTTCCTCGTGATATTCACTACGCCTTTACACAGTTAAATTATTATCATAACAATAAGGATTACAGACAAGTACATTTTAAAACACGCAAATTTCCGCAAGTGAACAAAGATTTAGAAGCGGCTGTGAATATCAAAAAAGAAATCCGATTGGGGTTGAGTTATGATTTTCATTCGCTTTATATTACCTATTTCAGAGAGAAAATGACTTCTGGATTTAGAAAAATGTCTGATTTTCATAAAGTTAATTATAAATTGTATGATGTATCAAGCATTGACCACGCGAACATAACTGCTCCGCCTTTGGTAGAAAATCTTGGTTATTCTACACAAAATATTTTGGTCTTGTCAGCCCTTGAAACCAATGGTTCTGCCATTGATAAACAAGGAGTTGAGTTTCAATACACAGGAAAACGTTTTGAAACAATCAACACGCGATTCACCATAAACGGAGCTTGGTTACGAACTCGATATTACAATTCCTTACCCACGCTTCGTTTTGCTGATAAGGATATTTTAAATGGAGTAAAATATTACAACATAGGCGTTTATGACGAAATAGACAATTACGACCGAGAGCGTTTTCAAACAAGTTTAGTGGCAGATACCTATCTTCAGAAGTTGGGATTGACCACTTCTTTGCGTTTCGATTTTAATTGGTACTCTCTCAATAAAGTGATTCCAGTAAACGGAGTTCCAACACATTACATTGACGTAAATGGTGAAAGGCATCTTTACACAGAAGTTGAGAAAAAAGACGCTGTTTTGCAATGGTTGGTACGCCCAATCAGTATAGAAACGTCGGCTAAAACGCCTCTTTCAATGGACGTACATTTGAAAATTTCAAAAGAATTTTACAAACATTTCACAATATCAATGTACGTCAATGACCTTTTTAATTTTTACAAGGATTATTACGTCAATAATCAAAAAGTAAACCGAAGAGGGCTTATAAGTCCTTACTTCGGTATGGAAATGAATATTAATTTTTAATTTTTTATATATGAAGTTTATTAAATATTTTTTAGTAACAATTACCGCATTGGTAGCACTTAATGCGTGTAAAAAAGACGACTCTACGTCTGATGAAGCTAATAAAGTGAACGTTACGTTCAATTTCAAAAAACCTGAAAATATCGAAATTACAAAACTTGAAAACGCAACGGTTACTTTGACAGAACTTAATACCCAAGCGAAAACCGAAATGAATTTAACGAACAGTTATTCATTGAGTTTGAACATTGCCCAAGGAAGCTATGAACTTTCAGTTAGCGGAAAAATTCAATATACGCTTGACGGAAAAACCGTTGACGGAGAAGTTACAGCCTTTGTAAACAAAATCGATTTGCTTTCAGCAAGTACGCAAGAAATTCAGTTGGTGTTAAAGTCGTTCAGTAAGGATTTTATTATTGAAGAAGTTTTTTTCACTGGAACACTTACGCCCGAAGGCAAGCAATATTTTGGAGACCAATACATA
>JBGYFE010000048.1:0-4580 GCA_041819925.1 Capnocytophaga sp. | reverse complement strand
TTTATTGTAGCGAAGACGGGATTTGAACCCGTGACCTTTGGGTTATGAATTACACCGATAAAATACTATTTACTGAATATCAGTGTATTAACTTTACTACATCTATGAGAAATCTAATGAAAATACTCGGTTATATACTCGTTTTTTTTAATTTGACTCCATCAAGTTAGGTGTTAGACAAATCACTTCCAGATAATATCTAAATCTTTAAATTCTATATCTGTTCGCTGTGGTAATGTATATGTACCTTTAATAGAGTTTTCAAATTTAAGTTTAACAAGTTTGGCAATGCGGGGAGCTTCATCATCAAATCCATTTTTATACACAAAAACGAAATTCATTTTTATAGGTGTATTAAGTGTTAAATTCTTCTGATTTTCTGTTTTATCATAGTCTCTTTTTACATCGTTTCCTTCAATATCCACAAGAGAAAATTCGTGTGAATAGATATTTCTTTCATTGTCTTTGGTTTCTACCAAAAGCGTAAATGTTACGGATTTATCTTTCAAATTTCCTGTTACTTTCGTAACTTTAAAAAGTATCCCGTCTTTTTGAATTTCTTTGATAGGTTTATTTATATCCAATATTTTTTTAAGATAAGTATTTTCCTCGTTGAGACTTTTAATTACCGATTTTAGATTATTGTTTTCGGTTTTAACAGGCTCACAATCTGCATTTTGTGCAAAAGTAAGTGTAGCACAAAACAAAACTAATATTACTAATTTCTTCATTGTTATTTATTTTTTAAAATTTCTAATAATGTATTTACTTGTTTTTGACTTTCTGTCAGTTGATTTTGAGTTGTTTTAATTATCTCATTCATATTTTTTTGTATTTCTATAAAGTCTGATAATTCATTCTGAGAAATAGAAAGGTTACCACTAATTTGACCATTTATATTGTTTTGATTACTTTTTTTTCCTTTATTTTTTTGCAATTGATTATCTTCTTTCAACATTTTTCCTTCTCCAAACAAAAGCCACACAGGGTCTATTTCAGAATATTTTTTTAGTATTTTAACTAAATTATCAGCTCCTATACTTTTGTTTTTGTCTAAAAATCCATTTGAAAGCCCCACGTCTTTATAAAAAGCAAGTTTGCTAATTCCTTTATATTCAATGAATTGTAAAATCCTTTCCACCATAAGTAAAATTATTTTAGTTTTTTACCTAAAATTATTTTGATATTTAGTTTTTAATCTATATATTTGCACTGAAAATATAAATGTATTTTTATATCAAATACAAATATAATTGTAAACGCAAAAATAATAAAAAAATGGAAGTTAGCGAAGTAATTATCGAAAAAATTCTAACAAACAATGAGTTTAGTATGGAGTTGGCAAAAAGACTTGGTATTCAGCAACAATCAGTATTAGGATTAGCCCGCAGAAACAGTCGGAATTTAACTCTCTGGGAAGCTGTTATGTTCTACAAAGAACACGGATTTTCGGAGAAAGAAATTTTTAAAACTACTGAAAATCAGAAACAAGAAAGCAAAAAGTAGACTATCGTAAAAGAATGAACCCATTGGTACAAATAGCATTTAATACCATTTCACAGTTTGGATTGTCAGAAACTGACAAACAAGCTCTTATAGGTATGTTGCAGGGTTCACCAATGGAAATTCAGCAAAAAGAAGCTAAAAAACGACTTGAAAAAACTTCGGAAGACGATTTATTGGAAGTAGAAGTTTTAAGAGAATTATTGGGAAACAAACAACTATTTCCTCCTAAAAAATGGAATGGATTTCATAAAGGAATAAAAGTATTTTAAAAAGTAAAACAATGGATAATAATACACTTTTATCACAACTTACTGTTGGAGAATTTTTAGAAATTCAAAAGAAACAATTTCTTCTTTTTTCTGCAAAGAATGTAAAATACGAATATGGATTGAAAGGATTAGCAAAAATATTAGGTTGTTCACGCGCAACTGCCAGCAAAATAAAAAGTACAGGCATTTTAGATGATGCCATTTATCAGAACGGCAGTGGCAAAAGCATAGTGATAGATAAAGAAAAAGCCTTAGAGCTTTTTAGAAAAAAACACAAGTAATTATGTATCTAAATCTTATAAAAAAATTTTGGAGTATGAATGCGGATTTACCGCTCAATTCTTCCATTTCAGTTATATATCTATTCTTACTTGAATTCTGGGATAAGAATGGTCAAAAAGATTTTGAATTGTCTGATACTTTTGTTTCAATACAGTTGAAAATTAGTCGTCCTACAATAAATTCTGCAAAAAAAGAACTAAGAGACTTGGGACTTATCAATTATCAAGTAGCTAATGGACTACCAACATTTTATAAGATAATAACAGATTACAGCTCAAGCAGAAAAACAGTCAAAGAAAAAGAAGGCAAAAAAGTTGCAGAAAAAGAAAAAAATACTGTTCCTATTAACAAAGAAAAGGTAGAAGCTCCTATTGCAAATCCTGTTGAAACAAAGCAACAAACAGAAGATATATTCTCTGCATCAGAAACTAACAAGAGTATTCTTGATAGATTTTTCTCTAAATCTCCACCGCCAGTTGAGCAATCACAAAACAAAGAGAAAGAGAATGAAAATATACCGACAATAGAGGAATTTATGGAATATGCAAAAACCTTAGAAGTTTATAAGCCTGATTTAGATTTTGCCCTAAAATCTAAATATGAAACTTGGAAAGAAAACAATTGGTTGAATGGTTATGGAAAACCAATTACCAATTGGAGGCAATCTTTGAAAAATACAATTTCATTTCTAAAACCAAATTCGACAACAACACAGAAACTATCAATACCAAAAATAACGCGCCCAAAAGCTACTTACAATGAATGAAAATACCGACATACGATTAGAACAACAAGTATTAGGCACACTCATAGTCGAGCCTCAAATTATAGCGAAATGCTATAATATGCTTAATATTCGTCTATTTTCTGTACCTATTCATCAAACATTATATGAAATAGTAATGAGTACTTGGGAACGTTATGGAGTTGTAGATTTACTCATTTTGAACAAGGAGTTGGAAAAGAAAAAACAGCACCAACTAACAGCTTACACAATAGAATTGGCCACTTTGGTCATATCATCAGCTCATATAGAATTTCACATAATGATACTGGTTCAATTATCAGTCAAACGTGATTTCATTCAAAAGTTTAGTTCATTGCTACAAATTGCCAAAACTCCTGATAACGATATATTCGACATTAGAGACAAAGCCTTTGAATATTTTGACAATCTATTTTTGGATACATTTATTGAAAACAATAGAAGAACAGAACTATTTTCAGATTTAGTAGAAAAGGTTCAACAAAAATTTGAAAAAATACAAGAAGGAACGCTTACAGGGATTGAAAGTTCGCTTTCTATCATTAATAAAGCCTTTGGTGGATGGCAAAATTCAGACTTAATCATCATAGCTGGACGTCCAGGAATGGGAAAAACAGCTTTTTTGGTCCAACAAGTGGTTGATGTAGCAACCCAAAATAAAGCCGTTGGCGTTTTTTCATTGGAAATGTCTGCCGAGCAAATCACAGGAAGAATTATAACCAATTTTACAAGCATTCCCAATTCTTCTATTTTGCGTAAAGGACTAAAAGAAGAGGAATTATATAGATATATAGTTTTAAAACAAGAATTGATAGAAATGAGAATACATATCGATGATACATCTGCCATTTCCATAGAGAATTTAAAAATGAAAGCAAAAATGATGAAACTAAAACATAATATTGAAATATTATTCATTGATTATCTACAACTAATTACTTGTGAGAGAACTACATATAATCGTGAACAAGAAATTGCAAAAATATCTCGGGAGTTAAAAGCTCTTGCCAAAGACCTAAATATACCTGTGGTAGCACTCTCTCAGCTTTCACGCAATGTAGAACAACGAGCTGATAAACGTCCTCTATTATCCGATTTAAGAGATAGTGGAGCCATTGAACAAGATGCAGACGAAGTTATATTCTTATATAGACCCGAATATTATGGATTGACCATCTGGGGAGAAGAATACAATAATGAAAGTACTCAGAATGAAGCTGAAATCATTATTCAAAAAAACAGACACGGAGGCATTCTCTCTGAGCGTTGTAAAGTGGATATGGCAACCTCAAAATTTATGAATTTAGTAACTTTAATTTAAAAATCAATATAAAATGAAGAAGTTAATTTTAACAATTAGTATTTTTATTTCTGCAACAATGATATTGTTTGCACAAGAACCAAACCGTGAAAAATTATCTAACAAAGCTGTGTTGGAGATGAAAAATTTTGGATTTAGCGATGACCTCATTAAAACCAAAATTAATGCAAATGACCCCGATTTTGATATATCTAATGAAGCTATATCAAAACTGAAATCCGAAGGACTTTCTGAACAAGTAATTGGATTGATGATTGAAAAACAGACTGCATACCAGCATCTGATTGACAACACATTTTTTCTTACTTCATTGGAATTTGTTGATGATAAAATTCTTATAAACCAAAGTATAGAACTTAAAAAAGGAGATTATTTACAAGTATATCTTCCATACAATTACAGCAAAGAATTTTTGTCAATAGAGCCAAAAACGGGA
>JBGYFE010000047.1:0-4141 GCA_041819925.1 Capnocytophaga sp. | reverse complement strand
TTGATTGAATGGGTGAAACGTCCGCAAGTGGGAGCGTCGGGAATGGTGTATGTGAAGTGCAACGAAGACGGAAGTTTCAAATCGTCCGTAGATAAATTTTATACCGAAGAAGATTTGGCAAAATGGGCAGCACGCACCGAAGCCAAAGCAGGTGATTTAATCTGTATTCTTTCAGGAAAAGCCTCAAAAGTACGCACACAACTCAGTGCTTTACGTATGGAACTTGCCGAGCGATTGGGGCTTCGCAAAGCGGACGAGTTTGCTCCGCTTTGGGTGGTGGATTTCCCACTTTTGGAATGGGACGAAGAGTCGGGCAGATACCACGCAATGCACCATCCGTTTACCTCGCCCAAACCAGAGGATATTCCGCTGTTGGAGAGCAATCCTGCCAAAGTGCGTGCCAATGCGTATGACTTGGTGCTCAACGGAAACGAAATAGGAGGGGGGTCGATACGGATTTTCAACAAAGAATTGCAAGCCAAAATGTTTGATTTGTTAGGTTTTACGCCTGAACAAGCCGAAGCACAATTCGGATTTTTGATGAATGCGTTCAAATATGGTGCACCTCCACACGGCGGATTGGCATTTGGTTTCGACCGATTGGTAGCCATTTTGGGCGGACAAGAAACCATTCGCGACTTTATTGCTTTTCCGAAAAACAATTCAGGTCGCGATGTGATGATTGATGCTCCTTCGCCTATTGATGAGGCGCAACTCAAAGAGTTACATATTGATGTAATAAAAAAATAATATGAATAAAGCGAAATAGCATATAGCTGTTTCGCTTTTTTGTTTTTATAGAAAATTCAACTTGTCGCATATGAAAAGAATAAATTTTGAAAGAATTGAGGAAGAAAACTACCTTTATAACATTTGTGAATTTCTTTATAAAAAGTATTTTAGTATAGAAGATAAACAAGAATTAAAATCTTTTGAAATAGAAATATGGATGATAGGTTCAGAAATTATTGAAAATATAAGAAAAACAAAAAAGAAAGTATTTACAGAGGCTCTATTACAGGAACTTTTAAAAATTATAAATCAACGTAAATACGGAAGAGGTAGGGAAAGTTTTGTGATGCTACTACATTACTTTAAAAAAAGTCCTAATGTTGAGACATATATAGCTTCTCTATTAGATGATGAACAATTATATGCTTTTGCCATAGGAGAGTTAACTAAACTAAAACTATTTAGTTACACAGATAAAGTACAAGTAATTTTATCCAAAGAAAAAGTTGCTTGGAAAAAAAAGGAAGCCAAAAAGTACATTGAAAAATCAAAGACATAGGTAAAATATGAAATATTATAGAGTAACAAGAACGTATGACCCTTTTATTATTGGGGTAAATGATGCTTCTGCACAGGTAGAAATAAGTAAAAAAAAAGATAAGTATTCATTTGAAAACAAAGAATCTGAGACTTATTTTTATAATTACGTAGATAAATTTGCTTTTGGGAAGCAAGATTATTCACAACTGCTCACACTAAATAATTATCAAGTAATTGAGAGCAGAAATATAAAAAACATAACTCTTTTTAAAACCAAAAAACGGGTTAAAAACGTTGATGTAATGAGTTATCAAATTCATTATAATTGCTTTGATTTTGTATTTTCTCAAAAGTTAATCACTATCATAGATAAATATAAACTACCTATTCATAATAGAATACCTGTAACAATTGATGAAGTTGACGGAACATTCTTTTTAGTTGGTTTCCCAAAAGTTTCTGAAAAAGATTATGACTTTGAAAAAACAACATTTTATGACGATTATCTTAATCAAGAATATAGATTTAAAGATATAAACGAGTATAAGAATCACCCTCAATATTTTTTGCTACAACATAGACACATTGTGTTAAAATCAAATTACGAATATGACATTTTGGCAAAGTCGTATGTGTATTTCTCTGAAAGGTTAATTAACGAGATAGAACAAAATAATATTTCAGCATTGATTGTTGACAAACGATTTTCACTTGAAACACCACGGCATATATGTACGACGATTGGGGGAATATAACGAGCGTGATTAGAGTCCGACTGCAAAGAATTTAGCTTCAAGTATGATGCCTTCGGCAGGCGAATAAGCAAAAGCTACGGCAACCGCGAATTTTTGTACATTTGGGATAAAAATGTACTTTTGCATGAGATAAAAAAGGAGGGCAAACAGGAAGACGAAATAACAACGTGGGTATTTCAAGGGTTTACACCTGTTGCTAAGATACAGGGCGATAAGCATTATTCAATAATCAGCGACCATATAGGCACACCTTTACAAGCCATAGACAGCGAAGGAAAACTAATTTGGGAGCGAGAGTTAGACATTTACTGCAGAATACGCAAGGAAGAAGGAGAAAAAAACTTCTGTTGTTTCTTATATCAAGGTCAATACCTTGATACAGAAACCGAATTGGTATATAATAGGTTTAGGTATTACGACTCAAGTATAGGTACATACATAAGCCAAGACCCGATAGGATTGGCGGGAAATAATCCAACGCTTTATGCCTACGTTCACGACCCGAACAGTTGGGTTGATGTGTTTGGGTTGACGAAAGGAAGAGGATGGTTAAATTATGCAAAAAAATGGCATGATAAAAGAGCTGATGAAATTTTTGGGGAAGGAAAAGGAAGAATTGTTAATGGTAGAGTTTATGATAAAGATGTTAATGGTGTAGATATTGAATTTAAATCTGATAACTTCTCAAAAGGTACTCGCTCTAAAGAATCACTAGAAAGAATGAATAAACAATTAAATAAAGATATTGATAATAAAAAATTTAAAAGAGCTAATCCTCATTGGCACTTTGAACACAATCCAAATGAAGTGCCAGAAATGAAAGAATTGTTAAAGAAAATGGATGAGAATGGGATTACACGGAGTCACGGAAAAACATATTGTGGAACATCAAAAGCATCATAAATTATGTCTAAATTTCATAGCGTCGTAAATGAATTTGATACATTAATCAACTCTTATGGTTTTAAATGCCCTAAAAAAATGTGGTATAGAAGCTTAGTTGTGTTAAGTAAAAATCTTGAAAGTAATTTTTACTGTTTTGTAATAGCAAGAGTATATGAACATAATGGAGCATTAGAGACTACTTTATGGGTAGCTCCTATAGATAGACCTGATGATGGCTTGGATAAATTATCAGCTAATATAAAGGTACAAATTGGCTATACTCAATTGTTAGATGAAGATTTTTTTAAAAGATGTGAAGCTAAAATCGTTCATCTTATTGAAGCTGGTGTTTTAACATCATTAGTTGATGCTTCAAAAAGAGAATTAGCTAATCCTTCATATAGAAATGAACGATATGAGGTTTATACTCAATATATATTACCTTTTTATCATTTAGTAGAGGAAACTGCTAATAATGATATGAAAATTTTGAAAAATAAGAAGAAATGTCAGGAAATTATAGAACAAGTATATCAAAAGACAACAGGAAGAATGAAAATCTTTTTTGATGATGTTGGTTTAAAAGCTACTATCGATTATATTTGGGAATATTGTTACATTCGTTCTTTGTAGGTGTGGGTAATGCATTAAATTCGTTCCATATACAACAAGCGGAATGCTCAAAGAGGTGCAACGCCCCGACGGTTCGGTTGTAAGTTTTGCGTACGATGCCTTTGGTAGAAGAATAGAGAAAAAAACATCAAAAACAATCACCCGCTTCCTCTGGGACGGCAATGTACCTCTGCACGAATGGAAAGAGTTTGATTATAAAGAAACAACCGATAACGACCGCATTACGTGGGTATTTCAAGGTTTTACACCTGTCGCCAAGATACAGGGCGATAAATCTTACAGCATAATATCAGACCATTTAGGCACACCTTTACAAGCCATAGACAGCGAAGGAAAACTAATTTGGGAACGGACGTTAGATATTTACGGCAGAATACGTAAGGAGACCAAAGAAAACCCCGCTGGCGTGAACTTGTAGCTTGTGTCCATACTGAAAATTACAAACCAAGAGGCTAATTTTGCAGGTTGAAAGGCTCATTGAACCCTTCCGTTGCGGTCTTGAAATGGTTTTTTGGGGTTTTGGAATGGTTTTTTGCGGTTCGGGACTCCTTTGTTGAGGTTCAGAAGCGCAAAAAAGGAGTTTAGGAAAGGTTCGG
>JBGYFE010000046.1:0-14780 GCA_041819925.1 Capnocytophaga sp. | reverse complement strand
CGTGTAGCAAAACCTACCCAATCCGTTTCTTCATTATAAAAATTATGGTAAATCATCGGATACACACGGTCGATGCTCCATTTATCCCAACGCTGGCGCACCATTTGGTCAGCCATTTCAGGATATGGGAATACCGCAGCAGTTATTTTTTTTCCTTTTTTGTGTACAATTTCAGCGGCATCATTGACTAAATCACGGATTTTATTCAATCGGAATTGCTTCCATTCAAGGTCAATCGCAGGATTTTTGAACGTACGCGGATTTTTGTGATGTTCTTTTTCAAATTCTGCTACGCAAGCATCACAATAGCAGAAATCAAACTGTGGTAATTCTTCTTCTTGAACCAAATTATAGTTTGGAAGTAAGCCTATCGGAAGGAAAATATCCGGAAAACGAATATAATCCAAATGCACACTTTCAATGCCGTCAACATCTGCTAAATTACTAACCAATTTTAGGATATGTTCACGTGATTCTTTGCGCGTGGGGCAAAGCCATTGATAATAATCTACATACGGACGATGGTCAAAACACGATTTTCCTTCACGGCTAACCATATACCAATCAGGATGTTGCAAGGCTTCTTTGTCGTCGGGGCGATTCACTGCCATAATCCAAGCGTGTAGTTTGATGCCTTCCGCCTGTGCGATAGGTAGCAACCGTTTGAGGGCCTCGGGGTCAGTCATTGTGTTGACCAGCACTTCGGAAATGCCGTGTGTTTTGTACTTTTTGAACTCTTCGTGATAACTTTCATCTGAACGGTCAGATTTGTAAGTTATCCAAGTGGAAAATGTAAATGTTTTTGCTTCTTTTTGAGTTTTTTGTGCCGTTTCTGTTGTGCTTTTTGGCTGTTCTGAGCAACTAAAAAGTAACAACGTTGCAACTAAAATGGGGGAAATGTGCTTTAAAATCATAGTAACTTTGTATTTATGTTGGTTCAAAAAAAATTAAGCATATTAAATGAAAAAGGTCGTTTTTCGTTGGAACTAATTTAAGTGATTAACCAATTCAGCAAAAACTTTTTTGGCTTTTTTATTTTCGTAAAGAATCTGATAAACAGCATCTAAAATTGGGGTTCGACTTTTGCGATGATGTCGGTTGTTGATTTCGTAAGCGCTTTTTACGGCATAATACCCCTCTGCTACCATATTCATCTCCATCATCGTACTTTTCACGGTGTATCCCTTTCCAATCATATTCCCAAAGGTACGGTTTCGGCTAAAAAGCGAATACCCTGTTACGAGCAAATCGCCCAAATATGCCGAATTGTTGATGTTGCGTTTGATTTTATGAATGCGTTTGATGTAGCGTCGCATTTCACGAATGGCATTGCTCATCAGTACGCTTTGAAAATTATCGCCATATCCCAATCCGTGAGCAATCCCTGCTGCAATGGCGTAAATGTTTTTAAGCATCGCCGCATATTCTATTCCGATGACATCATCAGAAATTTTTGTTTTTACGAAATAAGTGGTTATTGCCTGTGCAAAAGTATTGGCTTTTTCTTCATCAAAGCAAGCAATCGTAAGGTACGAAAGCCTTTCCAAAGCGACCTCTTCGGCGTGGCAAGGACCTGCAATTACACCAATATCCTTATATGGGACATCATATTTTTTATGAAAATATTCCCCAACAATAAGTCCGCTGTTGGGTTCTATACCTTTTATAGCGGAGAAAATATTTTTTCCGACAAGCGGAAGCGTCAATTTTTCTAATTCTGAAGCTAAAAACGCCGACGGAATCACGAAAACTAAATAATCTCCATAGTCAACCGCTTCGTTAATGTCGTTTGTAAGATATAATCTGTCAACATCAAATTCTACATCGCTCAAATAATTTAAGTTGTGCCCCGTTTCTCTAATACACTCAATAGCAGCTACATCACGCACATACCAACAGACTTTTGACAGATTTGTAGCAAGAATTTTTGTCAAAGCTGTTGCCCAACTTCCACTTCCAATAACTGAAACTTTTAACTCTTTTTCCATTAAAAACAATTATTTTAAGGAAGCTAAGTTACAAAAGTTTTTTCAAATACACAAAATTATTCGATTGCACAAAAAATATTACTTCTTCTGAAAATATACACATACGTAAATATCTAATAATTTTGTGTAAATCAGAATCATACGTTTTGTATGAGTGTGGCAATTCACATAGTAATCAAAATCATTTTGAGCAAACGAAAAAAAGATAGCTTTTATTGAAATAACAAAAGATGCGGTTCGATGATTTCAAACCGCATCTTCCTCTAAATTAAATCTATTATGAAAACACTTTTTTATTCGTAAATCGCCTGAATTCCAGGTAGTACCAATCCTTCAAGGCTTTCCAACATTGCACCTCCACCTGTTGAAACATAACTTACTTTGTCTTCAAACCCGAATTGTTTTACGGCAGCTACCGAATCTCCACCACCAACAAGTGAAAAAGCACCTTTTTTAGTAGCTTCGGCAATAAAATTACCCACTTCGATAGTTCCTTTGGCAAAAGTAGGCATTTCAAAAACTCCCACAGGACCGTTCCAAAGAATGGTTTTTGACTTTAAAATCACATCTTTGAAAATTTCCAAACTTTTAGGTCCAGCATCTAATCCTTGCCATCCGTCAGGAATATTGTTGATGTCAACTACTTGTGTTTTAGCTTCGTTATTGAAATCATCGGCAGCTACCACATCAACAGGCAAATGCACTTGAACGCCTTTACTTTTTGCTTTTGCCAAAATATCCAAAGCCAATTGTTGCTTGTCATCTTCACAGATAGAATTTCCAACTTTTCCGCCTTGTGCTTTGATGAATGTATATGCCATTCCACCGCCAATAATCAAGTGGTTTACTTTATCTAAAATATTTTCAATAATTGTGATTTTAGAAGATACTTTTGAACCTCCCAAAATGGCTGTAACAGGCTTTTCACCTGATTTCATCACTTTGTCAATACTTTCGATTTCTTTGGCAAGCAAATATCCAAAACATTTGTTGTTCGGGAAGAATTTCGCCACGATGGTCGTTGAAGCGTGCGCGCGGTGAGCCGTTCCGAAAGCGTCATTTACGTAAACGTCTCCTAATTTCGCCAATTTTGCCGAAAAATCTTCATTTCCTTTTTCTTCTTCGGCATAAAAACGCAAGTTTTCTAACAAAATCACACTGCCACTTGGAGCTTCAGCAACCGCTTTTTCAGCCTTTTCACCCACACAGTCATCAACAAAAATTACGGGTTTACCCAACACTTTTGACACCTCATTAACGATGTGTTTGAGTGAATATTTGTCGTTTCTTTCTCCTTTTGGTCTGCCTAAGTGACTCATTAGCACTACCGTACCTCCGTCTTTCAAGATTTTGTCGATGGTAGGCTTCGCTGCTTCAATACGCGTATTGTCAGTTACTTTAAAATTTTCGTCTAATGGCACGTTAAAATCCACACGGATTAACGCTTTTTTGTTTTTGAAATTAAAATTGTCAATGGTTTTCATCTTGTTTATAATGAATTAAATTATTTTTTTCGTTTTTTCAAGCCTCAAAGTTACGGATTTATTTTTGCATTCCGAAATTTTTGCCTTAAAATTTTTTTGAAGATAAAATCCGCATTTATTATTTTGCATTGACTGGAAAAATGTTACTTCATTTTTAAAATGAAAAACTACCCAAATGCTTTTCATTTACTTCAATTTCTCGTTCGAGTGATGGCGGTTATGGTCGCGTTTGGTTTTTTTTTCCATTTTACGGTCAAAAGCCGCCTGCAAATCAATGCCCGTTTGATTGGCGAGACAAAGCACTACAAACACCACATCGGCAAGTTCCTCGCCCAAATCTTTGTCCTTGTCGCTTTCCTTTTCCGACTGTTCCCCATAGCGACGCGCAATGATACGCGCTACTTCTCCCACTTCCTCTGTGAGTTGCGCCATATTGGTGAGTTCGTTGAAATAACGCACTCCGTGTTCTTTAATCCAATTATCTACCTGAATTTGAGCGTTTTTTATTTCCATTTCTTGTATGTGTTTAGTAATTTTGTTCGATTACTTTGGAATATAAGTAACCACATTCTTTCTTTTTTCCTGCAAAGGTATTAACTTTTCTTTAAATAGCATAGCTATTAATTGACTAATGAGATTGTGAATTTTTTTCGTATTGTAAATTTTCACTGCTTTGTCCACCATTTTATACCGTTATTGAATGTAGAAAATTTATTTAACCAACATTACAATGCCGATTGAAAAAACTTCTTCAAAACAAAGAAACATTTATCTCAGATTAAAATATGAGTTTTATTAATATTGTTTATCAACTATTTCTCGTTGAAAATAAGAAAGTTATATGTAAAGCAATTATTTTTTATTAAAAAAAGACGAAAAAGTCTTTTTATTTTGGTCTTATTTACTACTTTTGCAAAATATTTAATAAGTCTAAATAAAATTATTATGCGTAAATTTATGTTTTCTACTTTGTTGGTGATGTTTTCGACAATGACTTTTTCTCAAATAAGGGAAATATCTGAGCAAAAAAAATACAGATATACCTGATATTCAGATATGTTCTATGGTCAAAAATCTTGAATATAAAGATGATAAACCAGCCATTGATGTGCTTTTAGAAACTTCTTTTTCCAAAGAAATTCGGATTTTACTCAAAGAAGGACAGATAATGAAAAAACACCGAACACCTTATGCAATCGTAGTTGAAATTGTAGAAGGAAGTATTGATTTTGGTGTAAAAGATGATGTTTTACATTTGCAAAAAGGCGATATAATTTCCTTAAAAGGCAATATCGCTCACGACCTTAAAGCTACAAAAAATAGCATTGTAAGGCTGACACTTTCTAAACACGATAAAGTTGAACGTGTTCAAGAAGTTGTGAAATAATTCGTTGAATATTAATAGTAAATAATTATTTTATGATTAAAAAAATAGGTTTCATAGGGCTACTGTTTTGCTTGTTGGGAAATGTTTTGTATGCACAAAATTTCCCATATAAAATAAAAGGAAAAATAACTGACTCGGAAAGGAATACCATCTCCGGAGTTAGTATTCAAGTGTTAGAAAATCAAAATATTACATCTTTCTCAGACGGAAAAGGAATGTATGAAATAGGTGTTTCTGACAAAAAAGTACATCTGAAAATTTCTAAATATGGATTTAAAGAGAAAACCATTGAGGTGTCTGTCTCCGACAATGAAAATCGAATAACTTATGTGAATGTTACTTTGCAAAATAAGGAAATAGAACTTGCCGAAGTAGTGGTTTCTGATAATCCGAGCTTGGTAACAAATTCTCGTTCAGCAATTCAACAGAAATTAAACAGTGTTTCAGGAGGAGTTATTTTGACTGATTTGTTACAACTTAAATCCCAACGTTCACAAACATTGAAAGACGCATTAGGAAAAGAACCTGGCATCATCATTCAAGAATTTTTTGGAGGGAACGACCAACCTCGTTTGAACATTCGAGGCTCAGGAATTCAAAGTAATCCACAATCGCGAGGCGTAGCTCTTTTGCAAGACGGAATTCCGGTTAATTTTGCCGATGGTTCTTATATTATAGGAGTTTTAGAACCACAAGCATCTCATTTAGTGGAAGTCTATAAAGGCTCCAATGGCTTGGAATATGGAAGTTCTGCACTCGGAGGAGCTATAAACTTTATTACCAAAAATGGATATAACGCTTCTCCTTTGTCTATAAAATTAGAAAAAGGAAGTTTTGATTATTTCAATTCAAGTGCTTCAACCGGATTTTCTTTTGGGAAAAACGACCTTTTTCTATCAACTTCATACAATCATAGTGATGGTTTTAGAGAGTATAATTCATCGAAGCGATTCAATGTACTGCTCAATGCGGGCAGGCGATTTTCTGACAATTTTGAATCGCGTCTATTTGTCAATTACACCGATTTGTATTTTGATATTCCAGGTCCGCTCACCAAAAAGCAACTTTTAGAAAATCCCAAGCAGATAAACAAAACGGTTAGTCCGCAGAACATCGGACCTAATGTGTTGAGAGACAAGCCTAATAGAAGTAGCCAAGTACTTCGTTTGGGAAATAAAAATCTCTATAAAATTTCCGAAAAAAGCACTCTGTTGCTGACACTTTTTTATCAATATGCCGATGATACTTTCTCTTTTCCGATTTCAACAGGAATACGACAAAATTTAAACAATGATTTTGGTGGAACTTTATCGTTTAACCATAAAAGTCATAAAAATCTATTTTCGGTAGGAGCTAATTTACATTATGGAGCTGTAAATCAGTCTTATTTTATAAATCGTGCGGGACAAAATGCAGGGCTTTTTGCTAAAAATGATTTGATTGCTTTTAATAAAGTTTTCTTTTTAAACGATGTTTTTTCGATTACTGAAAAGCTAAAAGCCGTAGCTTCATTACAAATGAGTTGGGATAATCGAAAAATTGCTGACAAATTCACTGAAAATCAACGTCCCTTTTTCAATTTTCAAAATCAACGAATAGGGTATACCGCCACGAAATTATTAGACAAAACATATAATTTCTTCGGAATAAATCCGAAAATAGGAGTGATTTATGAACCGGTCAAAAATATACAAACTTATGCTAATTTCAGTAGGAGTTATGAGCCTCCTACTTTTATAGAACTTATAAATATTTTGGGAGGAACGGTTAATTCGAGTCCTAATGCGATTGAAGTAGCTGACCTTTCTGCACAAAAGGCTTCAACAATTGAGGTAGGAACTCGGGGAGCTTGGAATGGCTTCAATTGGAATGTTTCGTTATACCGCTCTTGGCTAAAAGGAGAAATTCTTTCTTTGACGGATTTGGTTGGAATTTCAGGACAAACCATCAACTCCCCTGTGCAAACTATTCATCAGGGATTGGAATTAGGAGCAAATGTTTGTCTGGCTAAAAATATCTTTGGAAATAATGATTATTTAAAACTTGGTGCAACTTATAATTTGAATGATTTTTATTTTGCCGAAGGTGAACTTTATAAAAACAATCAAATTGCAGGAATTCCAAAACATCATCTTGTCGGAATGATAGACTATAAACACGATGTAGGATTTTTTGCTAATATAAATACTGAATCTCTGTTCGGTAAGACACAAATTCTACATCAAAATTCTGAAATTTTATATCAAGACCCATACACTTTGCTTAATGCTCGTATTGGTTTTCAAAAACATAAATGGGGAATTTTTGTTGAGGGACGTAATTTAACCGATAAAGTATACGCTTCAAGCTATTTAATCCGTGATAAAATTGCAATACCTGCTCCGATGGCAGCACAAGGGGCTACACAAGAAAGTTTCACAAGTTTTATTCCTGGAATGGGAAGAAATATTATTGTCGGAATTAATTATTCTTTCTAAATAATTTTGAACTATGAGAAAAGTAATTTTTAGTATCGTACTTTTGGTTTCTTTGGTTTTAAACGGATTTTTCATCTATAAATTTACGCAAGGAGAAACTTATGTTATTCCTGATGATGAACGAGTAAGTATTATGATGAGTGAAGAGAATAGAGATTTTGTGATGGCAGAAATGCGCACATTTGTAGAGAGTGTTCAACAAATAAATGCGGGAATCTTGTACAATGACCCTGACCTAATTATTAAAGCGGGAGAACGTTCGGGGAATGGGGCAAAAGAATGCGCTCCCGAAGGATTGGTGCAAACTTTGCCTCTGCCTTTCAAAAAAATAGGTTTTGCAACGCACGACCTTTTTGACCAAATAGCTGTTTCTACACAAGAAAATTTTAATCCCAAAAAAACACAAGAACAATTAAATCAACTACTGACTAATTGTGTCGCCTGCCACAAAAGTTTCAGAATTGATGTGAAAAAATAGGGAGAATTATCACAAACGGAGATGGAATTTATACTATCTCCGTTTTTGTTGGTAAAATCGTTGCAATTACTTACCTATTTCTCTATCAAATAATTCACCACAGTAGCTGCTGCGTGTAACCCGAAGGCAGCAGGCATATAGCTAATTGTTCCGTAAAATGACTTTTTAAAGTTTGAACCATCGGTTTGTTGCATAGTGTCTTTTGGAGCTACTTCGGTGGAAAACACGGCTTTAAATCCCGAATGAAAACCTTCTTTTTTTAGCCGTTTGCGTATGTTTCGAGCCAGTGGACAGTCACGCGTTTTGCTGATATCAGCTACTTTTACTTTTGATGGGTCTAATACGCCTCCTGCACCCATACTGCTGATGAGCTTTACTTTTTTTGTCCGAGCTGACAGAATAAGATTCAGTTTCGGCGTAATGCTATCGATGCAGTCAAGCACGTAGTCAAATTCAGGCGTAACAAGCTCAAAAGCTCTTTCTGGCGATAAAAATTCCGTCAAAACGGTCAATTCCAACTGCGGATTGATATCTTTCAACCTTGCTGCCAACACTTCGGCTTTGGATTTTCCGATAGTGCTTTGCAAAGCAGGCAATTGACGATTCAAATTCGTGATGTCAAACACATCGCCATCAACAATAGTCATTTTCCCAACTCCACTTCGGGCAATAAACTCTGCTGCAAATGAGCCTACGCCCCCCAAACCTACAACTAAAATATTTGCTGATTTGAGTTTTTCAATCCCACTGGGTTTAATCAAAAGTTCTGTGCGTTCTAACCAATTTTTCATCGTTATGCACAGCTGATTTTTTGCACTCGGGCAGTGTGTCTTCCGCCTTCAAATGGGGTTTCTAAAAATGTTTTTACAATTTCAACCGCTTGCTCAATTGCCGTGAAACGTGCAGGAATGCTAATCACATTTGCATCATTATGCTGACGAGCCAAAGCAGCGATTTCTTTTGTCCAGCATAACGCACAGCGCACATCTTGGTGTTTGTTAGCAGTGATGGCAATGCCGTTACCACTACCACAGATAACAATGCCTAAATCAACTTTGCCCGAAGTGACAGCTTCAGCTACTTGATGTCCAAAATCAGGATAATCAACACTTTCAAAAGTGTCCGTTCCAAAATTGAGTACTTCAATATTTTGACTTTCTAAATATGCTACAATGGCTTTTTTGTAAGCCGGACCAGCGTGGTCATTTCCGATGGCTATTTTCATTTTCCGATGTTTTAGAATGCAAAAATAGAGAAAACAGAAAAAAATAACAACCATACGTTGAAAGAATTTTAATTTCATAATTAAGTAACGAACTTTTGAAAAATTATTTACTGGTCAGAGTTTTCAAGAAAAGTGGGTTATTCAAATTTGAATAACCCACTTTTTTACAAGGTACAAAAATCTATTCTATTATTAATTTCCCTCTCCATAATTTGGAGCTTGCTTGTCGAACCATAAACGCTGTGTATTGAGGATTTGAGGATCATTTGAGCCCGATGTAAATCCTTGTTCTTCGATCGATTTTTTAGTATTTTGATAGTTCTTATCATCTTCTGTGGGTGTACGCACCAAAAAACGACGAGGCAATACCAAATCACTTCCTGCTGATTTCAACTCTCCCCAAGACAAATAGTTACTATTCTTTTTAGGATATCCAGAACGACGTACTGTTGTCCAAATATCACCCGATGCTGCCGTTGCGTAATTGATGTATTGTTGAATATATACTTTTTCTAATCCATCAGTTGTGATATCATAGGCAGGCTGTAAAAGCAAGTTGTCTATTTCTCCACTTTTTAGTTTGATGCTTCCAGCCTCTTGTTCCGTTTCTGTTTCATACACAGGATCTGCATCGTAGTAACCAAGTTGATTATTTTTAGCTATGGCATCCATTCGTTCTATGGAGAAGCGAACCCCTTGATTAAAATACTCTTGTGCTGATTTTGGTAAATTAGCACCCAACAATTTAAATTCTGCTAAGAACAAATTCGTTTCAGCAGCAGAACCCAAAACAACCAATATGGCAGGATAGTTATCTTTTACTTCAATCACGCGCCCACCTGGTTTTGTTGGATATGAATAATTATACCCTGTTCGAGTATTCCTCTCTGAAAAAGAAGATGTTGAAGCGTATGTTTTTTCAACACCATTTAAAGTAATTTTGTTGCGCTCTGATTGTTTGAAATATTCATCATACGTGGCTTCAAGAGTTTTATCAGGTGAGATAGGAACACCCACATAACGTACCCAAGGTTCCCCTGGTGCTTTCCAACTATCAAAGTTATTGTTTGCATCAAAATTTACGTATTTTTTCACGTGAGGAGGCAACTCTTTTCCAGCATCGATGAAAGCCTGAACAACCTCTTTGTTGAAATGGTTTTTGGTAAATATAAAACGAAGACGAGGGTCCTTATTTTCCAACATAAAATTGACGATAGGCTCTGCCGCTGAACCAGGTTGTGTTCCCTCACCTGTTCCGTAATATTTTATACTTCTTCGGTAAAGAAAGTCATCTCCTAATTCATTCATATATCCAACAGAAGAATTTCCCACTTCTTCGGCTATTTTCAATGATTTGCTCAAATTAACGTGAATCAAACGAGCCGCTATCTTGAGTTTTAGTAAATTACAGAATTTAGCCCATTTTTTATAATCTCCGTTGTAAACAACATCTTGTGCTCCCAATTGCAATTGACCATCTGAATTGGAAAACACCGCAATAGCTTCATCAAGTTCGCTTAACCAAGTGTCAAAAAGTTTTTCTTGATTGTCATATACAGGCGTGAGTAAAGGCGGGTTTGTGTAGGGAGCCAAAGCAGCTTCTGAATAAACCAGCGAACCATATTTGTCCGTTACCGTCAAGGCAGGATGTATGACAGCGGGAAAAGTAATAGCTCTTAATGCCTGATATTTTTCTTTTTCACCTGCCGGCATTGCGTCAATTTTTGCTCGTATATCACGTGCATTAGGGAACAATGCCCCGTACAAATTCTGCCCACCTGTATTCTCCATTTCGTTCATACGAAATCCGTTGCCAAGCCCTGTTGTGGTAAGTTGGCACCAAGGAAATATGTAATCAAAATTATCATAAAACCAAATGGTATAATCATCTGTGTACATCTTTTCTATCACCTTAGCAGTAGAAAAACGCAAATCGGGTGTTGAAAGAGTTGAGGGGTCTGTGTTTTTATCAGCAAAATCTTCTCTACTGCACCCCACAGCCAGTAAAATTGTTATTGAATATATTATTTTTTTCATACCTGTCATTTTTAAAAGTCAATTGCTACACTAAATGTATAAGAGGCTGTATAAGGTGTAAAACTTCTTTCAAAGAATGAAGCGTTACTGCTTGTTCCTCTGAAACTTTCAGGATTTAGATTATTGGGAAGTGAATTATATAAATAACCGAGATTACGAAGATTAATTCCCAAATATAAACTACGCATTTTCAATTTCTTACTCACTTCACTCGGAAGCGTATAACCTAATGAGATATTTCGTAAAGCAATATAATTTACTTCATTAAACCAATCATCATTTACCACTCCTTGTGCCCACGAATTTTTAAAATAGGTGTGAGTGCTTGCGTGTGAAGGTTCTATATAGCCTCTTTCCATAGCTTCTCGATAAGTAAGTCCTCCCACGTCTTGAGTGCCTCCTGCTGGAGTTTGAACATTAGTTCCTTCTGCAAAAACACCATCAGGAATAACACCGTCTGTAAATGTTTGCCCTTTTGTGTCAGCATACTGAGATGTCCAAGTTATACCTCCGTGCTCAGGACTACGACCTTTCAAAGAAGTATTTAACCAACCGTATGCTGTTCCGTATCGGTTTGAATATGAAGCAATATAACCACCAAAACGGGCATCGAGCATTATTGATAATGAAACTCCTTTATAAGTAAAAGTATTTTTCAATGAACCTTCAAAATCAGGCTGCATTTTACCTATCTCCTCCACATCTCCGTTTCTTACATAGAAAGCACTTCGACCGTTATTTGTCCAACTTAACAAAGGCATACCATTTCTGGGGTCATCAATATTATTGCCGTTAGCATCTTTAGCTTGGAATTTTTTAGGAGCACTATCTGACATCAATACACCGTATTCTCCTCCTTCAAAAGCCACTGAACCTATACGAAAGTTTCCATAAGCAGGAGTTCCTCCTAAAACTTTGTAAGCCCCGTAATCATCGTGTAAATCAGTAACCTGAGTTCTGTTTTTCCAATATTGGAAGGAGATGTCCCAAACAAAATCTGTTGTTCGGATTGGTTTCGCATCAACTTTGAGTTCTAATCCATAATTTCTCAAAGTTCCAATATTTGTGAAGAAATTTTGATATCCTGAGGTGCTTGGCAATGGAATATCACCAATTTGGTTTGTAATACGTTCGTCATAATAAGCAATATCAAATCCGAAACGATTGTTGAAAAAACGTGCATCAAGCCCCACTTCATAAGAATTTTTACGTTCTGGTTTAATGCTTTTATCTACCAAAGTTGTTGAAATTTCGTTCAAATAAATATTATTGCCTCCATTCATTTCATAAGAACCAAGCGTATATCCTTTGTTGATAGAATATGGGTCAGTATCACTACCCACTTGTGCCCACGAAGCACGAAGTTTTCCAAAAGACACCCATTGTGGTAGATTAAAAGTTTCGTTTATAATCCACGAGGTGCTTACTGACGGATAAAAATATGAGTAATTACCTGTTCCATCGGTGTAAACCAAAGCTGATGACCAGTCATTACGCCCGGTGATGTCTAAAAACAATTGTTCTTTCAATGAAAAGGTAGTCAAGAAGTATAATGAATTTATCTGTTTTGTTCCAAAAACTCTCCCTCCATCCGCTATCGGAGTTTTTTTAGAATTACTCAAATAGTAACGCCCTGGTACAATCAAACCTCCATCGGTTTTTACAGCTGTTTCCGATTTTTCCTGATTCCAAATCTCTCCTCCAACAAGGACATAAGCAGACAAACCTTCTATGATGTCTTTGGTATAATCCAATGAAATTTTACCCGTTTTACTCACATCACGATAATGGCTAATTGTGTATTGCCCTCCCTCATTGGCATACCCCGAACCTAAATATTTGCCTTCAGTTTTTACGGTGTAATAATTTAGATTTCCTTCCAAACGCAAATTCAAACCTTTAAGTATCTCCGCAGATAGCTTAACAATGGGGCGCACGACATTCTCATTGCGAATCTGGTTGTTATTATGAAGATAAAACCAAACGCTCTGCCCTGGAACGTAAGGATATAGGTCTCCATAATCGGCACTATGAATTCCACCGTGTGCAGCCCTCCAATATTTTTCTTGCTTATATTTGCTTACATCATACTGATTGTTCCAAGAACCTTGTATGAAATAACTGGCTAAATCACTTATCGGATTTTTTCCCTCAGAAGAAGTATAGGAAATAGAAGCCTCTGCTTTAAGCCAATCTGAAAGATTATATGCTCCTGAAAACAAAAGAGAATTTCTGACAAAACTATTATTTGGAACAACCCCTGTGCGGTGGTTGTATGAATCTGAGAGATAAAAATTTCCTTTTTCATTTCCTCCCGTTAGTGAAACTGACGTATTATTACTCACTCCCAAATTATATACTTTTAAGATATTATTCTTGTATGGAAGATAAGGGACTATGTTTCCGTCATAATCAACAATTCTTGTGTTTTCATTGAGTTTAGGACCATAGCCCAAAGTAGCTCTTGGATGATTAATTCTGGTAGGATTTCCATTTGTGTCATAGTAGAATTGTTCTGTATCAAATCTGTAATACTGACCATTAGCATCTGTGTTTCCATATTGAATGTATCCTGCCATTATCCCCTGTCCAAATTCAGTTTGCAAGTCGGGTGCAGCATATACGTGGTCAACTCCCAGTGAGTGCTTTACAGAAATTCCTAATCCCTGAGCTCCCGCCCCATTTTTAGTTTCAATGAGCACCACTCCATTAATTCCTCGCGAACCGTAGAGAGCCGTAGCAGCAGCCCCTTTCAACACTGAAACGCTTTTGTAATCATCAGGATTTAGGTTTTTAAGAATATTTCCAAAATCATTTGAGTTAGAATCCCAATCAGCACTTGCATTAGAAATATTGTTTTCCAAAATAACACCATCTATCACAAAAATAGGTTGGTTATTATTAGAATTTAAAGAAGATACTCCGCGAATTTGAATTTTAGAGTTTCCGAACAAACCTCCATCTGAACTACCAATACTGACCCCAGCAGACTCTCCCTGCAATGCCGTTACGGGATTCACTGTGTTCATCTTGGCAAGGTCCTCTCCTTTTACTTCGGTCATAGCGTACCCCAATTTTTTTGTTTCACGCTTAATCCCCAGCGCCGTTACAACAACCTCGCCAAGTTCTTGAGTGTCTTCTTTTAGTAACACATTGATTATTAGTGTTTTACCCCCCCCCACTATCACTTTTTTCTCTTGGGTAGCAAAACCAACGGAGCTAAAAACAAGCACATCTCCTTGTTGTGCCTGAATTTCATACTTACCATCAAAATCAGTACTTACCCCACGAGTAGTGTTTTTAACCAAAACCGTTACACCGGGCAGAGGTACTTTGTTTTCATCGGTAACTGTTCCTTTTACCGATAACGTCTGCGCTATTAATGGCGTAAAACACCATCCTAACACAAAGACAAGCAGTGTTAAAAATTTCTCTTTCATAAGTTATTTGTATTGATTAAATGTGGGCGTAAAGGTAACGATTATTTTTATTATATACAAAATATTCATATATTTAATCATAATAATTCAATTATTAGTAATTTAAAATAAAATATATGTAAAATTTATTTTTGTAAAAAAATATTCCAAATTATTTTTCTTTAATAACTACAACGTTTTCTAAAAATATAATTTTGCAGTTTTATTTACCAATATTTTTTTATGTTAAAAAAAAACAATATTTTTTGTGTATATTACTGAATT
>JBGYFE010000045.1:0-12065 GCA_041819925.1 Capnocytophaga sp. | reverse complement strand
ATATTTTTATTTTTTGTATTAACTTTTATTTAAAAAAGATATTGTTTTTAAAATAATGATAGTCAGATACTTAAAATATAGTCGTTTTGTAGAATCGTAAAAAAATTATAAAATATTTAACTAAACACTTAATTATGACCATATTGAAATTTATAGACAAAGAAAAAAACTTATCAACAATGTGGGAAAAAGTGGTAAAATGTGGGATTTTTTTTCTACTTTTGTCGGGTAATAATTTCAAAAACGATTTCAGTGGGAATTCTTATAGGAACATACGAATGTAAAATCGATGCCAAAGGACGAGTAACACTTCCAGCTCCGCTCAAAAAGCAATTAGGTGATTTGGAAGCTGGATTCGTGCTTAAACGTTCTGATTTTCAGCGTTGTATTGATTTTTATACAATGGACGAATGGAACTTGGAGATGCAAAAAATCAACAGTTTGAATCGTTATGTGAAGGAAAACAATGACTTTATCCGAAAATTTATGTCGGGGGTGAAACTCATTGAAATTGATTCAGTTGGGAGAATGTTAATCCCGAAAGATTTACTTGAATTTTCAAATATTGACAAAGATTTGGTGCTTTCAGCATTAGGAAATCGAGTTGAAATTTGGGATAAAGAATCGTATGAAAAAGCAATCTATACAAGCCCTGAGGATTTTTCAGACTTGGCAGAAAAAGTTATGGGAGGTTTAGGAAATGGATAGAACAAACGCATATCATAATCCTGTTTTGCTCAGTGAAAGCATTGAAGGACTGGCAATTAAGGAAAACGGAATTTATGTGGACGTTACTTTTGGTGGCGGTGGGCATTCCAAAGAAATTCTGAGTCGATTAGGCAAAAACGGACGACTTTTCGCCTTTGACCAAGATGATGATGCTGTGAGAAATACGCTTGACGATGAGCGATTTACGCTGATAAATCAAAATTTTAGATATATAAAAAGGTATTTAAAATTTCACGGAGCAACAAAAGTAGATGGTGTTTTAGGTGATTTTGGAGTTTCATCACACCAATTTGATGCGCCTGAACGCGGTTTTTCTACTCGGTTTGATGGCGTTTTGGATATGCGTATGAATCAAAATGCAAGTGTTTCTGCGCAAAATGTGTTGAATGAATATGAAGAAACAGAATTGGCGCGTTTGTTTTCTGTGTATGGTGAATTAAAAAATGCCAGAGCCATTGCCAGAGCCATTGTTACGGAACGAAAAAATAATCCTATCCGAACAGGAAGCCAATTGCAGGAAATTTTAAAACCTTTCCTGCAAAAATTTAAAGAAAACAAAACGTTGGCGCAGATTTACCAAGCTATCCGTATTGAAGTGAATGAAGAGATGGCTGTTTTGGAAGAATTTTTATTGCAATTGCCTGATATTCTGAATAAAGGAGGACGCATTAGCCTCATCAGTTATCACTCATTGGAAGACCGTTTGGTGAAACGTTTCATTCGTGACGGACAATTTGAGGGAGCGCCCGAAAAAGATTTCTTTGGAAATGTGAGTGTTCCATTCAAAAAAATAGGCGGACTTATCGTTCCATCTGAAAAAGAAATTGAAGAGAATAGTCGTGCCCGAAGTGCCAAATTACGCATCGCTGAAAGAATTTGATACACCTATTTACATATAATATTATGGTGAACAGAAAAGTAAAATAAAAAATGGGAAAAGCAACAGAGGAAATAAAAAACATACTCAGAGGGAAATTTTTAGTAGAAGGCAAAGAAGCTACTAAAAATTGGACTTTCATCGCTTTTCTATTTTTGTTGGGAGTTGTAATGATTACCAGCGCACATAGCGTAGATAAAAAAGTACATCAAATTGCTAAACTTAACGAGGAAGTGAATGAACTAAAAAGCCAATTTGTAGATGTACGTTCGCAGCTGCAAAAAGTAAAATTAGAATCTTCTTTGTTAGACAGATTGAGAAGCAGAGGATTAAAACAACCTGAAAAACCACCACAGAAAATTAAAGTTATCGTAAAAGAATAAACTGAATTTCTTTATTTTTTAGTAAAAACTCAAATTTAAAATCACTATCAACAATGGCAAAGACAAAAAATGACAGAAAAATATTGACTCGCACATACATCGTAGCGATTGGTATGCTTTTGTTGGCAATTGTGATTTCTGCAAAATTGATAAAAATTCAGATTGAAGGTGATGAATATCGGGCAAAAGCCGAAGAAACTACCTTGCGAGAGGCTGAAATTATTCCAAGTCAGGGTAACTTATATTCCGATGACGGAAGTTTGCTTGCTACGTCCGTAACTCGTTACGATATCCGTTGGGACGCTATTGCTCCTTCTGAGAAAAATTTCAAAGAAAATGTTAAGAAATTAAGCGATTCACTTGCCAGAATGTTTGGAAAATCAAGCTCTTACTACCAAAACTTACTAAAAAAAGAGCGTTTAAATAAAAATCGTTACTTGTTGATTGCAAGTCAATTAGGATATAGCGATTATCTGCGAATTAAAAAATTCCCTCTTTTTGAAAAAGGACCTTACAAAGGCGGACTTATCGTTGACCGAAAAATAAAACGAGAATATCCTTTGGGGGGCATTGCCCATCGAAGTATTGGTTATGAACGAAAAGACGAAAACGGATATGTTACCCGTGTGGGATTGGAAGGGGCTTATTCCAATTACTTAATGGGCACAAAAGGACGTCGATTGGAGCAAAAAATCGCCAAAGGACAATGGAAACTTGCCAGCGGTTTTAACATCATTGAACCCAAAGACGGATATGACGTAGTTTCAACTATAAATATTAATATTCAGGATATTGCGCATCACGCTTTGCTTACGCAATTAAAAAAATACAAAGCAAAACACGGCTGTGTCATCGTAATGGAAGTTGGCACGGGAGAAATTAAAGCTATTTCAAATTTAGAACTGAATCCGAAAGACGATTCTTATTCAGAACGTTACAATTATGCCATTGGTGAGGCACACGAACCTGGTTCGATCTTCAAATTGATGTCAGTTGTTGCTGCGATTGATGAAGCGGGCATCGACACGACGTATGTGGTGGACATCAAAAACGGGAAAGCCAACTATTACAAAGAAACGGTTGAAGATTCTCAAAAAAGTTTTAAAGGTAAAATAAACATTGCCAAAGCCTTTGCCGTGTCATCGAATGTAGGAATGACTGAAATGGTACATCATTTATTTTCCCAAAATCCGAAAGGATTCACTGATAAATTAAGCGCAATGAATTTAGACCAGCCTTTGGGGTTGCCCATTTTAGGGGAAGGGACGCCGTACATTCCTAAACCGAAGGACAAAAATTGGAGTGGAATTTCTCTCGAATGGATTTCTTTCGGATATGGTTTGAAACTTACGCCTTTGCAAAACCTAACGTTCTACAACGCTATTGCCAATAACGGTGTAATGGTAAAACCGCAACTCATCAAAGAAGTTCGCGAATGGAACAAAACCATCGAAAAATTTAATGTGGAAATCATCAATGAGCAAATATGTTCAAAAGAAACCGCTCAAAAAGCCAAAGGTTTGCTGGCGAGCGTAGTGCAAAAACCTTATGGAACAGCACATAAACTTTATTCTCCTGATTTTTCAATGGCAGGAAAAACGGGAACTGCAAGGAAAAATTATGGCAGCAGCGATAAATCAAAATTGAGTTATATTTCTTCTTTTGCAGGATTTTTCCCTGTTGAAAGTCCGAAATATTCGTGCATTGTGGTAATTCACGAACCCGATAAAAGCGTTGGATATTACGGAGCAGACGTGTCAGGACCTGTGTTTAAGAGCATCGCCCAGAAAATTTATACCAATTCATTACTTATTGATACGGTAGAAGATGTGGATAAAACCTCAAAGCCAACACAAGAAAATTATGATGACTACTACGCCAAAGCTCAAAAATACAAAACCATAATTCCTAATGTAGTGGGAATGAGCGCTATGGATGCCGTTGCTTTGCTTGAAAATATGGGATTGAAAGTACACATACAAGGAGAAGGAAAAATTGTTAGCCAATCGTTAGCAAGCGGACAGAGGATTGGAAATATCAAAAATATAGTCTTAACACTGGAAAAATAACAACAGTGATGCAAGACACAATATAGTTCTTTGACATATTGGGAAAAACATAAATATGAAAGGAAAAACACGTCTTTTCTGTAAAGATTTGTTTACAAAAAAGACGTGTCCTTCCTTTTACAACAAAAAAATAATCATCGAAATAGAAAATTGAAAATTGAAAAACGAAAAAACAAAACCAAAATACTAAATGACCAAACAACAATTAGAAAATATTCGTCGAATGGAAGATATTCTAAATCGGTCGGAAAAATTCCTCACGGAAGCCAACGAACTATTAGAAAAATGGAAAAATATTCTTCCTGAAATGCAGCAATTGGAAACGTATTATGGTAGCGACCAATGGCATACCGACCATAAGGCAAGCAACCAAAACGAAATTCCGCAAGGAACGCCACACGGTGTTTTAAGCGAAGACCTTATCTATAATATGCTCGCCGACCAGCACTACACTGCCATCGCTTACATCAAACTGATGGCGGAAATATTGGATAGAAAATAACAATCTTTTAAAAATCGTAAATTTTGAACAAGATGAAAAAAATAATATTTTTAATGGTAATCCTTTTAGGAGTAATTACCCACGCACAAAACAACGAACACAAAAATAGCGAAAAACAGGTGTATGTCATTCACGGATATGATGGCTCGCCTGACAATCATTGGTTCAGATGGCTTGAAAGTGAATTGCATAAAAAAGGAATAAAGGCCTATTGTCTGACGATGCCCAATGCCAAAAATCCGAAAGCGGAAGAGTGGCTCAATCAGATGAAAAAAGACGTTAAAATCAATGAACAAACCATAATTGTAGGGCATAGTTTGGGAACAATCGCTACGCTTAATTATTTGGCGGATACGAAACAAAATGTATTGGGAATTGTTTTAGTTTCAGGTCTTTATGAACCACTCAGTTGGGCTTCGCAACTGAATCATTTTATGGAAATGTACAAGCAAAAAGCAACGATGCCGAGCGTAAAACATTCGGTGGTTATTGCAGCTTTGAACGATAGTGTTGTTCCTCACCAGTTGAGCGACAATCTTGCCCAGCATTTGCAAGCTAAATATGTTCGTTTGCCAGAAGGCGGACATTTTCTGGGGCGTGAAGGATTTACAAGTTTTCCATTGGTTTTGGACGAAATTCTGAGGATTCTCGACAAAGAATAAAAATGAAAAACGAGTTATCCAGTAGAAAAAAATAAAACACACAAAATGAACATTACTTACAAAAAAAATTACATTCCTGAGGTGGAACAAATTATAACATTGTACGAAAGTTCAGGAATAAAACGTCCAACTTCTGACAAGGAACGAATTGCCCGAATGTTTGCAAATTCAAATGTGGTTATAACTGCGTGGGAAGGTGAAAAATTGGTAGGTGTAGCTCGTGCATTGACTGATTTTTCGCTCTGTTGCTACCTTTCAGACCTTGCTGTTTGTCAGGAATATCAATCAAAAGGAATTGGAAAACAACTCATCGAAGAAGTTAAAAAAGGAATCGGTGTGATTGAAGAAATCTCGTTATTATTGCTTTCTGCTCCTAACGCTACGGAATATTACCCAAAAGTAGGATTTGAAAAAATTGAAAACGGATTTATCATCAAACGAAAAAGATAAAAAATGAACCTACAAAATTTATTACAAAATATAGAAATTATTTCCCTTTCGGGGGAAATCAACACGCAGGTCGGCAATTTGGTGCAGGATTCGCGTACTGTGCAATCGGGTGATGTGTTCATCGCCATCAAAGGGACAGCTTCCGACGGTCATCTGTTTATTGAAAAAGCAATTGAAAACGGAGCAAAAGTAGTTGTTTGTGAGGAATTTCCGAAAGAAATAACTTCCAAAATCACATACGTAAAAGTAAAAGACACTACTTCCGCTTTGGCAAAAATGGCAGGAAATTTTTATGAAAATCCGTCTGAAAAACTCAAATTGATAGGCGTTACAGGCACAAACGGAAAAACCACCACCACGACATTGCTTTATCAACTATTCCGAAAAGCAGGACACAAAGCCGGACTGATTTCAACCATTGCTATTTACGTCGATGATAAAAGGTTTGAAACCAAAAACACCACGCCCGATATCCTTACGTTGAATAAATATCTCAAAATGATGGTTGATGAAGGAGTAGCGTATTGCTTTATGGAAGTCAGTTCGCACGGCGTTTCGCAACGGCGGATTGAAGGGCTACACTTTTCGGGAGGCGTTTTTACCAATCTTACGCACGACCATTTGGATTATCACGAAACTTTTGCCAACTATCGTGATGCCAAAAAAGCATTTTTTGACCAATTGCCCAAAACCGCTTTCGCTTTGACCAATATTGACGACAAAAACGGAAGCGTAATGTTGCAAAATACCAAAGCCCAGAAGAAAACATACGCTTTGAAGTCGTATGCCGATTATAAATTACAAATTCTTGAAAATCAATTTTCGGGATTGGTTGTAAAAATTGACGGACAGGAAGTTTGGACGAGCCTCATCGGGGAATTTAACGGATACA
This sequence comes from Capnocytophaga sp., assembly GCA_041819925.1. GTDB lineage: Bacteria > Bacteroidota > Bacteroidia > Flavobacteriales > Flavobacteriaceae > Capnocytophaga. The sequence continues at coordinate 5,501 of JBGYFE010000045.1, read as the reverse complement.
ATTTGTTGGCGGTTTATGCTGTTGCCGATTTACTCGGAATGGAAAAAATTGAAAATCTGACGCATATCAGTACGTTGCAATCCGTTGGCGGACGTTTTCAGCAGTACGTTTCGCCCGAAAAAATAACTGCAATCGTTGATTATGCCCATACGCCCGACGCTCTGCAAAACGTGTTGGACACCATAAATAGTATTCGCACCAAAAATGAGCAACTCATCACGGTAGTAGGTTGTGGCGGTAATCGGGATACGAGCAAACGTCCCATAATGGCAGATATTGCCACCAAAGCCAGCACAACCACCATTTTTACGTCTGATAATCCGCGTAATGAAGACCCAATGCAAATTCTCTCGGAAATGGAGGCAGGCGTTTCGGCAGAAAATTATCGCAAGTTTCTGACCATTGTTGACCGTCGTCAAGCCATCAAAACCGCTTGTCAGCTTGCCAAAACGGGAGATATTATCCTTATCGCGGGCAAAGGACACGAAACCTATCAGGAAATAAAAGGCGAAAGAACCCATTTTGACGATATGGAAGAGGTTCAGGCGATGTTAAATCCGTAGGGGCGAAAAATATTTCGCCCTGCAACAACATATAAACGTACGGATGGAAATATTTTTCACCCTACAACAACATACAAACGTAGGGGCGAAAAATATTTCGCCCAAATAAAAAACAACAAATAAATAAAAAAATAAACTATGAATTACGACAATTTTTTTCTTCCTGCGGAAAATTTTGATGAAAGCAAACGATTTTTTGCAGAAGTTTTAAATCTGAAAGTCAAGTTTGATTTTTCAGAAATGGGAATGATAGCCTTCAATGTTGGTGATGAAGAACCTGCTATTATTTTGAAGGATAAAACAAAATTTCCTAATACGAAACCAACAATTTGGCTGGAAGTGGACGATGTAAAACAAATGTATGATGAGTTGCAAGGAAAAGATATATCGTTTTTAAGTCCGCCGTTTCCTATCAGAACAGGTTGGGCAGTTGAGTTTTTAGATCCATCGGGAAATGTATTAGGTTTTACGGATTACAAAACGGAAAAATAAAATTCGTTGTTCGTTCAGGCATTTTGTGCGGAAATAATATAAAAAAATAAGAAGCATTATTTGCTTCACTTGAAGCAAGCAGTTTTTATAATGAAGCATTATCTGCTTCACTTGAAGCAAGCAATTTTTATGATGAAGCATCATCTGCTTCACTTGAAGCAAGTAATTTTTATGATGAAGCATTATCTGCTTCGCTTGAAGCAAGCAGTTTTTGTGATGAAGCATTGTCTGCTTCGTATAAATTAAATACTAATTAATAATTTAATCTTTAAAAATGATTTAATATGAGTGCAACACGTCCTAAAAACAGCTTTGCGGAAATTGTTTCGCAAGCACAAGTAATGTCATCGGGCTTGAAAAATCAGTCCGCAGAGGTAGCAAAACGCGGTATTGATGCCGATTTTATTGCTAAATTGGAGGAGGCGCGTGTGGCGGCAATCGCTTTAAATGATGAGCAGGAACGCCTAAAAGCCGAACTCAAAGCCAAAACCGAAGCACTTGATGCCAAGATGAAATCGCTCACCGCCCTTTTGAGTGAAGCCAAAAAAGTAGTGAAATTAGCTATTCCACAAGCGAGTTGGAAAGAGTTTGGTATTCAAGATAAACGGTAAACATCTGTAAAAAATCTTTGGCAGGGTATGTAGCACTTTGCCAAAGGTTTTTAAGATTGTTTTCGCACAAAAACATAATAATATGATTTTAAGAATAGATGAAAATCTGCAACTTGAACTTGTAAAACTATCTGATGCTCAGGAAATTTTCAATGCGGTGGATAGTCAGCGAGAATATTTGGGCGAATGGTTGCCGTTTGTACCATTTATCAAAGAGGTTGCTGATGAAGAGAAGTTCATACAATCCATTTTGGAAACTTTGGAACAAACCAAAGAATATGTGTTTTGTATCCGCAAGAACGGCAATTTTGTAGGACTTATCAGTTTTATAAAAACCGACAAAGCCAACCAAAAAACCGAAATCGGATATTGGATTTTAAAAGAGTTTCAAAAACAGGGAATTGTAACAAAATCGGTTGAGCGGTTGTGCGATTTCGCTTTTAATGAGTTGAATATAAACAGAATACAAATCCGTTGTGCTGTCGGAAACTTACCCAGTAAAGGCATTCCAAAGCGGTTAAATTTCGTTTTTGAAGGTATCGAACGACAAGGCGAACGAGCCTCCGAAGGTGTTTTTCGTGATTTGGAAGTGTACAGCAAGTTGAAGGAAGTTTTTTGATAATCAGTAGGAATAAAACATCTTTTGCCTCTACAAATCACACATAAAAAGTACGAACTTGAAAGTTCACATCAGTGATGAATTATCAAAGAATTAAAAAATAAAATCTAAAAAATGACACGAGAAGAATTGATAGAATTAGGATATAAAATTGTGAATTGTGAAGGTTCAGAAGACGAAATTGATGAGTTGATGGAGCTCTTTGATGAAAATGTTCCTCACCCTGACGGGGCAAATTTATTTTTCTATCCAGAAAATTACAACGCACGCAAAGATGACATTTCTCAGTACAATCCAACCGTTGAAGAAGTTGTTGATAAAGCATTAAGTTACAAAGCGATACAGTTATAAAAAACGAAAATAAAAAATCATTAGGAAAAGCAACGAATTGCGAATGCCTAATCACTAAATACTAAAAAAATGCTATATTATTTATTCGATTATTTAGAAAATGAATACAATTTGGCAGGTGCCGGATTGTTCCAATATTTGTCGTTTCGGGCAGGAATGGCAGCGATTGTGTCGCTTTTGATAGCCACGATTTTCGGTAAGAAAATTATCCGAAAGCTCTATGCGTTGCAGGTGGGCGAAACCGTCCGTGATTTAGGATTGGAAGGACAAAAAGAAAAAGCAGGAACGCCAACTATGGGCGGAATTATCATCATTTTGGCAACCCTCGTGCCGGTGTTGTTGTTCGCCAAGTTAGACAATGTGTACATCGTTTTGCTGGTGGTTTCAACCTTATGGATGGGAGCTATCGGATTTTTAGACGATTACATTAAGGTTTTCCGTAAGAACAAAGAAGGTTTAAAAGGGCGTTTCAAGGTTTTAGGACAAGTTGGTTTAGGAATTTTTGTTGGAGCGATGCTTTATTTCAATCCGAATGTAACGGTAAAAAACGAAAGTACCAAAGCCACAACCATTGCCGAAGTACAAGCACAAATGGAAGAAGTGAAGTCCACCAAAACGACTATTCCATTTTTGAAAAACAACGAATTTGATTACGCTCAACTGATTTCGTGGGCGGGCGAAAACAGCAAAGATTGGGTTTGGTTGGTGTTCATTCCGATTGTGATTCTGATAGTTACGGCAGTTTCCAATGGAGCAAACCTCACCGATGGCATCGATGGATTGGCGGCAGGAAGTTCGGCGATTATTGTGCTGACACTCGGTATTTTTGCGTGGGTTTCGGGAAATATCATTTTTTCGCAATATCTGAATATAATGTACATTCCGCGAGTGGGCGAAATGACGATTTTCATAGCGGCTTTTGCGGGAGCGTTAATCGGATTTTTGTGGTACAACACTTATCCGGCTCAGGTTTTTATGGGCGATACGGGCAGTTTGACCATTGGCGGAGTGATTGCCGTAATAGCAATTTCGGTACGAAAAGAATTGCTAATTCCGGTGTTGTGCGGTATCTTTTTAGTTGAAAATTTGTCGGTTATGATGCAGGTTTCGTATTTCAAATATACCAAAAAGAAATACGGCGAAGGCAGACGTATTTTCTTGATGTCGCCTTTGCATCACCATTTTCAGAAAAAAGGCTACCACGAAAGTAAAATCGTAATGCGTTTTTTAATTGTTGGAATTTTATTGGCAATTGTTTCGTTTGTAACATTGAAAATCAGGTAGATACATCCAACCGTAGGGACGAAAAATATTTCGCCCTTACATTGCATCGTATTACATCACGAAACGTTTTCACCCAACCGTAGGGGCGAAATATATTTCGCCCTTGCATCACGATACGAAACAGACATTTTCACCCAACCGTAGGGGCGAAACATTTTTCGCCCTTACATCACAAAATAAAAAAATAAGATAAACAAAATGAACAAATATAATCCTGAAATACACAAAAGAAGGTCAATACGATTAAAAGATTTTGACTATGGTCAAGAAGGATTGTATTTTATCACGATTTGTTGCCAAAATAGGGAACATTTGTTTGGAGAAATTGTTGAAGGTGAGATGCAATTGAATGATATTGGGAGAGTAGCCGAACAATGTTGGAATACTATTCCTAAACATTTTGAGAATGTATCACTGCATTCATTTGTAATTATGCCTAATCACGTACACGGAATAATTGAAATCATCACCAATGTAGGGGCAAAACATTTTTCGCCCGAAAACAATGAACATTGGGCGAAAGATATTTCGCCCCTACCGAAGGGAACGTCAAAAACCATTGGGTCAATTGTACGTGGATTCAAAATTGGGGTAACAAAATGGGCTCGGCAAAATACGGATATCTATCAGGTTTGGCAACGCAATTATCACGAACACATTATCCGAAATGAAAATTCGTATTATCGGATTAGCGAATACATCGAAAGTAATCCCAAAAAATGGGAAGACGATTGTTTTTATCCGTAGGGGCGAAAAATGTTTCGCCCTTACATTGCGTCGTATCACATCACGAAACATTTTCACCCAACCGTGGGGCAAAATATTTTTCGCCCTTACAAAAAATAATAAAAATTATACGATATGAAACAGATTTTTTTAGCATTCCATTTGTTCTGTGTTAGCCTTATTTTCGGGCAAAACAGCAGTTTTGGAATTATTGTAGATAAAGATGGCTATGTGAATGTCCGTCAGGAAGATAACGCCAAAAGTCCCATCAAAGGTACGATAAAATCGGGCGAAGTGGTGGGCATTATGGAGTCGATAATTGATAAGGAAATGCTGGAAAACTGGCTTTTGGTGAAATACGATACTGAGGTGAGTTTGGAAGGTTTTGTGCATCGCTCTCGTGTTCAGTTTTTGGACAAACTTCCAAAAATTCCCTTTCAAAAGAAGCAAGGCAACACCTTAATTTTCAAACAAGGCGATACAGAAATATTGATTTCTACTAAAAAAGTACAATTTTTTAAAGATATAAAACCTTATATCTCAGGTCAGTATGGTGAGTTATACAAAGGTAAATTTGCCTATGGCTTTGACGGAACAAGCAGTCTTACGGGTGATTTTGAGGTGATAAAATTTGAAAAAGTGATTTTAAAAATAGCTAAAAAAACAACTGAAATCCCACAAAATGAGTTAGAAAACTTGTTTATTGTTGATGATTTTGCAGAAGGCAATGGTTATTCCTGTTATTTTGATAAAGAAAAAAATCGTGTTTTTATAGAAAGTTCAATAGGTGATGGAGCGGGTTCGATAGACCTTTTGTTAATCTTTGAGAATGGCAAATTCAGAGAAAAAAGGCTT
>JBGYFE010000044.1:0-13854 GCA_041819925.1 Capnocytophaga sp. | reverse complement strand
TATCGAGAACCTAACCAACATTTGGAAAATAGAAGAGTTGAGAAATCGGATTGTTTTGACTCTGGGAATTTTGTTAGTTTATCGTTTTGGGGCACACATTGTCCTTCCGGGTATTGATTCTGCTCAGTTGCACGAGCTGGCTACACGAACCTCAGGAGGTGGTTTGCTTGATATCTTGAATGCGTTCACGGGTGGAGCGTTTGCAAACGCTTCCGTGTTTGCATTGGGAATTATGCCCTATATCTCTGCTTCAATTGTGGTTCAGTTGATGGGGATAGCTATTCCCTATTTACAAAAATTGCAGAAAGAAGGAGAAAGTGGGCGCAGAAAGATAAACCAAATCACTCGATTGCTTACCATAGCGATATGTATTGTTCAGGCTCCTGTTTATCTTTACGGAATCAACCAGTTAGGTGTGCCTGATAGTGCTTTCGTTTTAGGAAAGGGACCTGAGTTCATAATTCCAGCGGTGTTGATTTTGGTAACAGGGACTATTTTTGCAATGTGGTTAGGAGAAAAAATCACAGATAAGGGAATTGGTAATGGTATTTCGTTGCTTATTATGGTGGGTATTATTGCCCGTCTTCCACAAGCCTTCGCAGCAGAATTCGACTCTCGTGTAGCACAATCGAATGGAGGTTTGATGATGATTCTTATTGAAATTATCATTTGGTTTGTGATTATTTTGCTCTGTATTTATCTCATCAAAGCAACTCGTCAAATTCCTGTGCAATATGCTCGCAGAACAGCTGATGGTGGTACGGCAGTGGAGAAAAACATATTCGGAGCACGTCAGTACATTCCATTGAAGTTGAATGCATCAGGTGTAATGCCAATCATTTTTGCACAAGCCTTGATGTTCATTCCTGCGGCTTTGGCAGGCTTGTCAAAATCAGAAACGGCATTGACTATTCAGCGTGAGTTTAGCAATATGTTTGGGTTGTGGTATAACTTGTTGTTCGCAGCGATGATTATATTGTTTACTTACTTCTATACAGCAATCACAGTGCCTACCAACAAAATGGCTGATGATTTGAAGCGAAGTGGAGGCTTCATTCCAGGAATTCGTCCAGGAAAAGAAACAAGTGATTATTTAGATAAAATAATGTCTTTAATCACTTTTCCTGGCTCTGTATTTTTGGCTTTGATAGCTGTTTTTCCTGCGTTTTTGAAAGTCATCGGAATGCAAGATAGTTGGGCTTTGTTCTATGGAGGAACATCATTGTTGATTTTGGTAGGTGTTGCCATAGACACTGTGCAGCAAGTGAATTCATATTTGTTGAATCGTCACTATGATGGTTTGATGAAAACAGGTAAAAACAGAAAAGCTTAATTATATATGGCTAAACAAGCAGCGATTGAACAAGACGGAACAATCATCGAAGCGTTATCAAATGCAATGTTTCGGGTGGAATTAGATAATGGACACGTGGTTATTGCTCATATCTCAGGGAAAATGCGTATGCACTACATCAAGTTGCTTCCTGGTGATAAAGTGAAATTGGAAATGAGTCCGTATGATTTGAGTAAAGCCCGCATCACGTATCGCTATTAGGGTGAGAATTTAGTTTGAAAAACGATTTTTATCAGATAAATTGAAAAACTTTGTCAAAGTAGAATAACTTTGACAAAGTTCTAATGTAACATTAAAAAATTGATAATCAAGTTGTTGTTGTTTTTTATGGTGCGTTAGGGTTTATTTTGCAGAAATCGGTAGCTGTATTTATAAAAAAAAATTACATATAAATTCAAAATATTTTGTAGTTTTGCAAACTCTATTGATATAAACAATAAGGAAATGAAAGTTAGAGCATCAATTAAAAAAAGAAGTCCCGAGTGCAAGATTGTGCGTCGTAAAGGGAGATTGTACGTAATTAATAAAAAGAATCCTAGATTCAAACAAAGACAAGGATAATTATGGCAAGAATTGCAGGTATAGATTTACCAAAACACAAAAGAGGAGTTATTGGATTAACTTACATTTTTGGTATCGGAAAAAGTAGAGCTAAAGAAATTTTGGAAAGAGCTCAGGTAAATGAAGACAAAAAAGTGAACGAATGGAGTGATGATGACATCAATAACATTCGTGAGGTGGTTGCGTCTTATAAAATTGAGGGAGAATTGCGTTCTGAAATCCAGTTGAACATCAAGCGTTTGATGGATATCGGTTGCTACCGCGGAATTCGTCACAGAAACGGATTGCCGTTGCGTGGTCAAAAAACCAAAAACAATTCTCGTACAAGAAAAGGTAGAAGAAAAACTGTTGCTAATAAAAAGAAAGCAACTAAATAATAAGTAGTTAGTATGGCAAAATCAAATGCAAAATCAAATGCAAAGGTTTCTAAAAAGAGAAAAGTAGTTGTGGAATCAGTGGGTGAGGCACACGTTTCAGCTACGTTTAACAACATTATTATTTCTCTTACCAATAAAAAAGGAGACGTTATTGCTTGGTCATCAGCAGGTAAAATGGGGTTCAGAGGTTCTAAAAAGAATACTCCCTATGCAGCACAAGTAGCCGCAGAAGATGCAGCAAAAGTGGCTTTCGATGCAGGATTGAAAAAAGTGAAAGTGTACGTTAAAGGTCCCGGAAACGGAAGAGAGTCAGCTATCAGAACTATCCACAATGCTGGAATTGAAGTGACTGAAATCATTGACGTTACACCACTGCCTCACAACGGATGTCGCCCGCCGAAAAGACGTAGAGTTTAATTTATTAACAATAACAGAATGAGAGGTTTTTGATTATCGAAGGAATGCCTTAATTCATAATCCCTTTCAGTTTTAAACATTTTAAAATGGCAAGATATACAGGACCTAAAACAAAAGTAGCTCGTAAGTTTGGAGAAGCTATTTTCGGAGATGATAAATCTTTTGAGAAAAAAAATTATCCTCCCGGGCAACACGGTATAGCCCGTCGTAGAGCAAAACGCTCTGAATATGCAATTCAGTTGCAAGAAAAACAGAAAGCAAAATACACTTATGGAATTTTGGAAAAACAATTCCGTAATTTGTATGAAAAAGCAAAAAGAAGCAAACACGTAACAGGTGAGGTTTTGTTACAACTTTGTGAGTCACGTTTGGATAACGTAGTTTACCGAATGGGAATTGCGCCTTCACGTAGTGCAGCTCGTCAGTTGGTTTCACATCGTCACATCACTGTGAATGGTAACATAGTGAACATTCCTTCTTACACCTTAAAACCAGGTGACGTAGTAGGGGTTCGTGAAAAATCAAAATCTTTGAGTGTTATCGAAAACTCTTTGGCTTCTAACAGCACTGTTTATGAGTGGATTACTTGGAACACTGAAAAATTAGAAGGTACATTTGTTACCGTGCCTCAACGCATTCAGATTCCTGAAAATATAAAAGAACAGTTAATCGTAGAGTTGTACTCTAAATAATAAATAAGACAGCAGTCAAATTATGGCATTATTCAACTTTCAAAAACCCGATAAAGTTATAATGATTGAATCATCTGATTTCGAAGGACGATTTGAATTTCGTCCTTTGGAACCAGGATATGGTTTAACAATAGGTAACGCATTACGTAGAGTTATGCTCTCTTCATTGGAAGGTTTCGCAATTACTTCTGTGAAATTTGATAAGGTAGGACACGAATTTTCTACCATTTCAGGTGTAGTGGAAGATGTTACCGAAATCATCTTGAATTTGAAACAAGTGCGTTTCAAACGTCAAATTGAAGATGTTGAGAATGAAACAGCAACTATTTCTGTTTCAGGAAAAAAACAATTGACTGCCGGTGATTTTCAAAAATATCTTTCAGGATTTCAAGTTTTGAATACGGATTTGGTGATTTGTAATATGGAATCATCGGTGGCTTTCATTCTTGAAATTACCATCGAGAAGGGACGTGGATATGTTCCGGCTGAGGAAAATGCAAATCCAAATGCAGCGATAGGTGTTATTGCAACTGATGCGATTTTTACGCCTATTAAAAACGTAAAGTATTCAATTGAAAATTATCGTGTTGAACAGAAAACGGACTATGAAAAATTAGTTTTTGAAATCAAAACGGATGGTTCGATACACCCTAAACAGGCGTTGACCGAAGCCGCAAAAACTTTGATTCATCACTTTATGCTGTTTTCTGATGAAAGAATCACGTTGGAATCTGACGAAATCGCACAAACTGATACGTATGACGAAGAGTCATTGCATATGCGTCAGTTGTTGAAAACCAAATTGGTGGATATGGACTTGTCAGTTCGCGCACTAAACTGCTTGAAAGCAGCCGAAGTGGATACGTTAGGTGATTTGGTTTCTTTCAATAAAGCCGATTTGATGAAATTCAGAAATTTTGGTAAAAAATCACTTACAGAACTTGATGAATTGGTTGCCAACAAAGGTTTAACTTTTGGTATGGATTTGTCAAAGTATAAGTTAGATAAAGATTAACCCGCTTTTGCGTTATTTAATTAAGGAAAAATGAGACACGGAAATAAAATTAATCATTTAGGAAGAAAAACAGCTCATAGAAAAGCAATGTTAGCCAATATGGCTTGTTCATTGATTGAGCACAAAAGAATAAACACCACATTGGCAAAAGCAAAAGCTTTGAAGTTATTTGTTGAGCCTTTGGTAACAAAATCAAAAGAAGATACAACTCACAACCGTCGTGTTGCGTTCAGCAGATTGAGAAATAAATATGCTGTAACGGAGTTGTTCAAAGAAGTTTCAGTTAAAGTGGGTGACAGACCAGGAGGGTATACCCGTATCATTAAATTGGGAAATCGTTTGGGCGATAACGCTGAAATGGCATTGATAGAGTTCGTAGACTACAACACTACCTACAATGTTGAGAAAGCTGCCAGCAAGAAAAAATCTACACGTCGTGGTAGAAAAAAAGCAGCTGAACAACCTGCACAAAACGAAGCTCCAAAGGCTGAAACAGCAGAATAATTTGAAAAAGTTATATCGATATGAAAGAGCTACCCAAAAGGGTGGCTTTTTTTATGAAATAAAACGCTTATTTTTCTTTTTTCTTGTTAATCTGCGTTTTTTTTCTTAAAATTGCAACGTAATTCACGCATTAAATCTGATATACTTTGAACGAAATTGCCATAGAACTAACCGATACCAGTCCTCAACAGTTTTTCGGAGAAGAAGAAATCAATATTAAAAAGATTAAATCACTTTTTCCGAAGTTGAAAATTGTTGCTCGAGGCAATAAAATTCTTGCTTTCGGTGAGCAGGAGTTGTTGGTTGACTTCGAGAAGAAAATGCAATTGCTCATTGCCCATAGCGGAAAATACAATCATTTAGACGAACGTGCTATTGATAGTATTTTGCATACCAATGAACCTGAAACAGCGGAGATGAGCGGAAAAAACAATGCTGACATTGTGCTTCACGGTGTAGGTGGGAAGATTATCCGTCCGCAGACTAAAAACCAATTCAAATTGGTGGAATTGATGAAGAAAAACGATATGGTTTTTGCTGTTGGTCCTGCGGGAACGGGAAAAACCTATATGGGAGTTGCGTTGGCTGTCAAAGCGTTGAAGGAAAAGCAGGTAAAACGTATTATTTTGACGCGCCCGGCGGTGGAAGCAGGCGAAAATTTAGGATTTCTGCCTGGCGACTTGAAAGAAAAACTTGACCCGTATATGCAACCACTCTATGATGCTTTGCGAGATATGATTCCGTATGAGAAATTAAGTGGATTTATTGAAACAGGTGTTATTGAAATTGCTCCGTTGGCATTTATGCGTGGGCGTACGCTTGACAATGCTTTCGTAATCCTTGATGAGGCGCAAAACACCACTCACGCACAGATGAAAATGTTTCTGACACGAATGGGACGCAATGCCAAATTTATGGTTACAGGCGACCCTGGGCAGATTGACTTGCCTCGCAGAGTTTCATCGGGGCTCAAAGAAGCATTACTTATCTTGCGGAATGTGAAAGGTATCGGTATATTGCATTTGGACGATAAAGATGTGGTACGACATCCGCTGGTGAGAAGTATCATTGAGGCGTATAAAAAAATAGAGAATACAGAATAAAGAAAGGCTTTTTTATATTTATTGCAAAAAAAATAAGTATGATTGTTCGTTTTTAAGTATAATCAGTAAAATACAATGTTTATAAAATTTGAAGACATTGATTTTAACAATTATTATACAGCCAACTCATTTTGAATTGTCGTTACACAAATCCTCCTTTGAAGGGAGGAAGTCTGTGAAAGTAGCGTATGTGGCGAAGGACGGAGGATGTTTCTCTTAAAATTACATCCCCCTAACCCCCTTAAAAGGGAGAATTGTTGCGACAAATTATTTTAGATTAGCTATATAAAACGGATAACCGTAAAGAATATAGTACAAAAAGCTGAAAAAGATAAAATTAAAAACATAATATGAATACAACATTAGTTATTTTGGCTGCGGGATTGGGCAGTCGATTTGGTTCAGACAAACAATTGGAAGAAATTCACAACGGAAATGCATTGTTTGATTACGGAATTTACGACGCTATCGAGGCCGGATTCTCTGACGTAGTGATGATTATCAGAACGGAAATCGAGGAACTTACTAAAAAACATTTGGAAAACAGATTTAAAGGATTGCCCGTTTCTTTTGTATATCAAAATCTTCACAATCCGAAAGGCATTGAGCGTCAAAAACCTTGGGGGACAGGGCACGCTATGCTTTGTGTGAAAGAGGTAGTGAAAAATCCGTTTTTGATTATCAATGCCGATGATTACTACGGAAAAGATGCGTTTTCGTTTATGGTAAAAGCCTTGAAATCAGGTAAAGAGAAAACGTTCTTTTCAGCAGGTTATTTGTTGAAAAATACGTTGAGCGAAAACGGAACAGTTTCAAGAGGAGTTTGTAATGTGGACAAAAACAATCATTTACAATCAATTGTGGAAGCAACAAAACTCAGAAAGATTGACGAAAATACGGCTATTGATGAAGAAACAGGCGTGAAATATGACATCAATTCGTTTGTTTCAATGAACTTCTGGGGCTTCACACCTGAAATTTTCCCGATGGCAGAAAAACTTTTTGCCGCTTTCGTTGAAGCTAACAGAGATAAACCCAAAGCTGAATTTTTCATTCCGCTTGTGGTGCAACACGCTATTGACAATGAAGGATATGTTTTGGAGGTGTTGCCTAACAACGACGCTTGGTTCGGAATGACATATCGTGAGGATTTAGATAAGGTGAAAAACGAAATAAAAACGCTTACTGAAAAAGGAAAATATCCACAAAATTTTTGATTTTATAAGGGGGCAAAGTTCACAAAACGAATTTTGTCCCTATTGTTTACAAACTGATTAACAATTAAAATTTTTAAATAATAATGAAAACCACAGCTGAAAAAGTAGCGCCATTGTTTGACCTTAAAGGTGAAATAATTTCCGTAGAACTTTTTGGAAACGGACATATTAATTACACTTTTTTGGTGAAAACCACAGAAAACCAGTACGTACTTCAAGGTATCAATACCAATGTGTTTAAAAAACCACACGCAATTATCAAAAACATTGAATTGCTTTGGGAAACCGTGAGTGACAACAATATCATTTTGAAAATGTTACCATTGAAAAAAGGAGGTTTTTCAGTAGAGGCAAATAGTGCCGTTTGGCGAACCGTTCCGTTTGCGGAAAATTATACAGCTTTTGAATTTGTGCAAGAGGCTTGGCAAGCTGAAAAAGCGGCTTCTGCCTACGCTACGTTTATCAAAACGTTTGAAAAAATTGATACTTCAAAATTGGAAGATACTATTCCTGATTTTCACAACGGTCTGATGCGTTATGCACATCTTGAAGAGGCTTTTGCACAGGCAAAACCCGAACGCATTGAAAAAGCACAACATTTGTACGATTTTGCCAAGTCGCATAAAGTTATTTTTGACGAGGTAAAAAAAGCAGTTGATGAAAAACGCATTCCTATTCGGGTTACGCATAACGATACGAAAATCAATAACGTATTGATACACAAAGATAATCCGAATGATTTCAAAGTGATTGACTTGGATACAGTGATGCAAGGCATTTTGTTGTATGATTTTGGAGATATGGTCAGAACATCGGTAAGTCCGACCAATGAAAATGAACTTGACGACTCAAAAATCGTGTTCAATACATCATTCTTTGAGGCTATTTGCAAAGGTTTTTCTGTGATGAAAGACGTGATGACGGAAACCGAAAAGAAAATGATTTTAGATGGAGCGAGGTATATGATTTTCATTATCGGAGTACGCTTTTTGACAGATTATTTCAATAATGATATTTATTTCAAAACACATTTTGAAGATGAGAATTTCATTCGTGCGCGTAACCAATTTGTTCTGTTACAGCGTTTAGAGGAAAAAGAAACAGAGCTCAGAAAAATTACGAAGAAATATTTTGAGTAAATAAATATCATAAAAAAAAATTAAAATCTGTCTAAAAAAAGGTTATATTTGCACATTTTTTAGACAGATTTTTTATTGCAATGAAAATATATATCTACTTTCTACTTTTTATTATTCCTTTGAAGAGTTTTCCGCAAATAAACATTTCAGGAAAAGTAATTGATGAAGACGGAAAACCTATTGCTTATGCCAACGTGATTTTTCCGAATTCAACAAAAGGAACTTCAACAGACAATAACGGGCGTTTTTCATTATATTCTGAGAAAAAATATCGAGAAATAGAAGTTTCTTTTATAGGGTATATGACAAAAAGAATTTCATTGAAAGGAATGGATCTTAAAAATTTAACTGTTGTGCTTGTCGAGGGAGAGGAGTTAGACGAAGTTGTCGTTGTCGGAAAACCTAAAAAAGCGCTCTCTAAAAAAGAAAATCCAGCGTATTCTGTTTTACAAAAAATCTGGAAAAATAAACGCAAAAAAGGACTGCATAATGTGTCTGCTTATCAATATAAAAAGCATACTATCAATGAGTTAGGTTTAAATAATTTAGATACGATTTTTTTACGAGAAACATTAGGGAGAGATTATGATACTGTTAAAAAAATTCTCTCGGAGAAGAAACATAAAAATACGTTTTCGATGCCCATTTATTTGAAAGAAAAATTGGAAAGAGTTTACACAAATAATGAGCTAAAAAAGAGTCGTACAGATATTGAAATTGAACATTCACAGGGCATTGGTCAAAAAGGATTTGGATTAGAACGTTTTAGCAAGGCGTTTGATGATTTTGATATTTATGATAATACCTATATTATTTTAAATCAACCTTTTGTGAGTCCTTTGTCGGAATTTGGTTACGGAACTTATCATTATGTTTTGAATGATACTATTCTGGAAAAAGAACGAAAATTTTATCAAATTTTCTTTTTTCCAAAAACTGATGAGGATTTGGTTTTGGAAGGGAATTTTATTGTAGATAGTAAGGCTTTCATTGTGAAATCTATTGAGATGAAGACCACTCCAAAAACCAATCTGAATATGGTAAGAGGTATGTTCTTTGAAAAACACTTCAATATTGAAAACGATAGCGTTTATTTTCTTCGGAAAGAGATTCGAGAAGGAGATTTTACACTTATAACAAAAAGCGATAATGAAAAAGGGTTATATGTTCGCAGTGTGATGAGCTATTCAGATGTTATTTTGAATCAACCACAACCAGATTTATTTTATGATGAAGAGCCAAATGAAGACCACAAACGAAAAGATTTTCTGCCTCAATCAGAAAATAAATTAGCTGGTTCACAAGAATTTATCAAAACACAAGCATTGATAGAAAAAATAAGCAATACTCCCAAAGTGAAGTCACTGACAGGTTTGATTGATTTTCTTGGCTCAGGATATTTCTCCATTGCAAAACATTTTCAAGCGGGGACTTATTGGCAGTTTTATGAAACTAATGATGTTGAAAAAAATCGTTTTCGGTTGGGATTCAGGAGTTTTGTAACTACCGAAGATCGTTTCCGGACTTATTTTTATGGGGCTTACGGTATGAGAGACAAAAAAATAAAATATGGCGTGAGTGCGAAGTATTTGCTCGCAGAACACCCACGAATCGCCATAGGAGGGTCTTATCAAAATGATTATCTGCAATTAGGTAGAAGCGGGCTTAAAAGCGAAACAGACCTGACATTTAGAACGCTCTCAAATGCGGTTATAAATCGAGGAGAGAATTATTTTTTGACACATACTCACAAAGCAAAAGTAGTAGCAAGCTATCAACCACATAGTAACTTAGAATTAGCCATTTTCGGAATATATCAATATGCTCAACCTGCTGATAAAGAGCGTTTTGATATTTCTTTTAAAAAAATAGATAATATTCTTTCCTCTTATTCAGATTTTAATTCAGGGTTTAGCATAACATATACTCCGAACAGAAATGTATATGGAAAAGGAGTGGAACAACGTTACGGAAAAAAACTCCATTCAACTTATGCCTTTAAATATACCAAAGCTCACAAGAAAATTTTTGACGGAAATTTTGATTACAACAGAGTCGATTTTTTGCTTAAAAAGTCAATACCATTATGGAGTTTCGGATTGTTGCGAACAACTTTTGAAGCGGGGAAAATCTGGGGAGAAGCTCCTCTTACAGCTCTTGCACCGACGCCTACAAACCAATCTTATTCTACGGTTGCGAATACATTTGCTTTATTAGATTATTATGATTTTATCTCAGATACTTACTTGAATGGGTATTTTGAGCATCATTTTAACGGATTTATTCTCAATAAAATTCCTTTTTTGAAAAAAGCAAATCTGCGGAGTTTACTTTTTGCCCGATTTACTTACGGAACAATTTCTGAAAAAAACAAAATGACCAATGCAACGAATTTGATGTACAATGCTCCTGAGAAGTTATACTGGGAATATGGTTTTGGAATTGAAAATATAGGAGTTGGGAATTTTCGTTTTTTCAGAGTGGACTTTGTTTGGAGAAATGATTTTAACGACGTAAATGGTGTACGTAACCCAAAATTTGGAATCCGTGTAGGTTTCATTCCTGTATTTTAATCAAAAAAAGTATATATTTGCCCTTTCTTTACAGATGTTTTTTTATGGATATGAAAAAGTATATTTACATTTTGTTGTTGTTTTTTCCGTTTATAGGTTTTTCTCAAATCAATGTTTCGGGGAAGGTTATTGATGAAAACGGAAATCCGATAGCGTATGCCAACGTGATTTTCTCAAATTCAACCGTAGGAACAGCAACAGATAGCGAAGGAAAATTTTCTCTTTATTCTGAGAAAAAATACAGCGAAATAGAAGTTTCTTTCATTGGTTATAACACTAAAAAAGTAACTTTAAGTGGCAATAATATTCAGAATTTGACCGTAATTTTGGTAGAAGGGGAGGAATTGAGTGAAGTTGTGGTTGTGGGGAAGCCTAAAAAAGCGCTTTCAAAAAAAGAAAATCCTGCGTATCCGATTTTGCAAGCAATTTGGAAGAATAAAAACAAAAACGGACTGCAAAACGCTTCGGCTTATGAGTATAAAAAATACAGCACTGTTGAGTTAGGGTTAAACAATTTAGACACACTTTTTCTGCAAAGAATGTTACGAAAAGAATACGATACCATTCGCAAAATTCTTTCTGAGAAAAAATATAAAGAAACTTTTTCTTTGCCAATGTATTTAAAAGAAAAAGTTGAAAAAGTTTACGGGGACAACCAACTCAAAAAACAACGCATTGACATTGAAGCTGAACGCTCACAAGGCATTGTTCAAGAAGGATTTGGTTTGGAAC
This sequence comes from Capnocytophaga sp., assembly GCA_041819925.1. Taxonomy (GTDB): domain Bacteria; phylum Bacteroidota; class Bacteroidia; order Flavobacteriales; family Flavobacteriaceae; genus Capnocytophaga. The sequence continues at coordinate 2,170 of JBGYFE010000044.1, read as the reverse complement.
GCATTAGTCGTACGTTTGAAGAATTTGATGTTTACAAAAATTCCTATAATATTTTGAAGAAAGAATTTGTTGGGCCTCTTTCTGAATATGGTTACGGAACGTATCATTATGTTTTAAATGATACAATTTCAAAAGAAGGTAGAACTTTTTATCGAATTTTCTTTTTTCCGAAAGTAGATGGGGACTTGGCCTTGGAAGGTAATTTCTTAGTTGATAGTAAGTCATTTATTATCAAATCAATGGAAGTAAGGACAATGCCAAAAACAAACATAAACTTAGTACGCAGTTTATTCATCGAAAAGCACTTCACAATTGTTAATGATTCGATATACTATCCTGAAAAAGAAATACAAGAAGGAGACTTTACGTTCAAATCAAAAAACGATGAAGAAAAGGGATTGTATGTTCATAATGAAATATATTATTCCGACGTAAAACTCAATATTTTAAAAACATCTGATTTTTATGATAAACAAACCATAAAAGTGCGTGCAGACCAATTTTTCAGAGAAGATGCTTATTGGGATAATAATTTGATAAATTCAAAACAATTGACCAAAACAAAGTCGCTTATCCAAGAGGTTGGCAATAATAGTCAAGTCAAGGTTATATCAGCGGGAGTAGATATTTTAAGTACGGGATATATTCCCATAAATGATAAATTGCAATTTGGTAATTTTTGGACAACGGCTGCTTCCAATGATGTGGAAGGAAATAGATTCAAGATTGGTATGCGTACATTTACTTCTACCGAAGACCGATTTCGTTCCTATTTTTATGGTGCTTATGGTACAAAAGACAAAGAATTTAAGTACGGGATTAGCGGAAAATATGTACTAACTCATCAGCCTCGAATCGTGTTGGGGGCGGCTTATCAGAATGATAATTTACAATTAGGAAATTTGGTAATGCGTGATGATGTTAGTTTGAACTTTTTGAATCCGTCAAATTTCTTATTTGCTCGGGGAGATAATTATTACCTGACTAAGAGTCAAAAAGTTCACACAGTGGTAAGTTTTCAGCCTCATAAAAATCTGCAAATTTCATTATTTGGAATTTATCAGCAGTTAGCTCCTGCTGATGAAAATCATTTCTCAATTGCTTATAAAAATCCTGATACGGGAGAAGTACTTGAAAAATATAAAGATTTGAATACGGGCATTTCTCTTTCTTATACACCCAATCGGGGAACATACGGCTACGGAGTAGAACAACGTTTTGAAGATAGGTTATATTCTACTTATACATTGAAATATACAAGAGGTACAGAAGGGGCGCTTAACAGTAGGTTTAATTATGATAAACTTCAATTGCGAATAGACAAACCTTTTCCAATTTTTGGTTTGGGTGTGCTTCATACTACGCTTGAAGCTGGAAAAATATTTGGAGTAGCACCCTTAACAGCTTTAAGTCCGACACCTGCCAATCAAGCATATTCTCTAACGCCTCACACTTTTGCTTTATTAGATTATTATGACTTTATTACAGATACTTACGTAAACGGATATTTTGAACATCATTTCAACGGTTTCATTTTTAATAGAATTCCGTATGTGAGTAAAGCTCGTTTGCGCAGCTTGGTTTTTGCTCGTTTCGCTTACGGAACAATTTCTGATAAAAATAGAAACGCTACCATCTCAAATGTTATTTTTAATTCACCTGAAAAACTTTATTGGGAATATGGTTTCGGAATTGAAAATATTGGGGTTGGAAATTTCCGATTTATTCGAGTAGATTTTATATGGCGAAACGATTTTAACGACGTTAATGGAGTACGAAATCCTAAATTCGGAATACGTGTAGGACTTGTTCCGATGTTTTAATATTTGGTATCTTCTTAAAAATAATGAATACGCATCAAAAGTGCGTATTTTTTTTTGTTATTATGGAGTTGCAATTTTATAAAAACAGTTTTGTTTGAGGCTGTTTCTGGTAAAAAAACGCCAAACAGAGAAAAAACACTCTGTTTGGCAATTGAAAATAGATGTTTTATACGAAAAAAAGGTTACTCAATGCTGCTAAATGTATCTCCTTGCCGAATGTCACCTGTTGTGTATCCTTTCATAAACCATTTTTTGCGTTGTTCGGAAGTGCCGTGAGTAAACGAATCAGGTTCTACGTGTCCTTGCATACGTCTTTGAATGGCATCATCACCCACAGCGTGTGCGGC
>JBGYFE010000043.1:0-28147 GCA_041819925.1 Capnocytophaga sp. | reverse complement strand
TTTCCAACTTACATTTTGATAAATTCAATAAATCCAACTTTTACTAATATCCAGCATTCTGCCAACCTGTTTTATCCTTAACATTTTCGATTTCCACAGTAGGAATAGGATAAATTTGCCGGTGCGTACTCACACCAGAAAAGATGGTCGAAAATTGTCCGGTACGCACAATGTCAAACCAACGGTCGCACTCCAAAGCCAATTCTAATCGGCGTTCCAAATAGACAGCTTCACGGAAGGCTGCTTGGGTGGTGTAATCGCTCAATGTTTTGGCTGTAAGTCCTGCATTGGTGCGTACGGCATTGAGAGCGTTCAAAGCATCTTGCGTAGGTGTTGAAGCTAACTCATTTGCTACCTCAGCATACAGAAGCATTACTTCCGCACAGCGAAGAATTGGGAAATCACCACTGGTTTCATTCCCCGTACGTTCTGAATTGAACTTACCAGGGCGATTTCCGTTAGAAGGAGAAACTACCAAAGCCCTGCGATTATCGCCTGATTCAAAAAGCGACTGCGGAAGCGTGATGACGTAATTCCCGTCCTGATTGCGGTAGCGATTATTCTGATGTACTGACTCGCCCACGCCTCCTCTGAGGTATTGCACGGCAAATAATACATCTTTGCTCGTTTTAAGATTGTTCGGGAATGTTTCTGTTTGTGGTACTAATCCGATGACCGACCCCGAATTGATAGCTGCCACCAAAGGCGTTAATTCGCTCAAAGCCAATGAGTATTCTTTTTGATAAAGATATACTTTGGCTAAAAGAGCTTGTGCAGCATATTTGGTTGCTCGTGCTCTTTCGGTGTCGCTCCATTGTTCAGGTAACTGTTTAGCGGCAGTTAGGTCTGTGATAATTTGTGTATAAATGGCCGAAACCGAACTACGTTTGTTATTTCGGGCTTCTTCAACCGTTTGGGTTTTAGTAATTAGCGGTACTTCTCCCCACAAACGCACCAAATTGAAGTACGCCAATCCGCGTAAGAACGATGCTTGCCCCACGATGTTATTGCGTTGTGTGTCAGTCATCGTTATTTTATCAATGTTTTGCAGAATTAAATTCGTTCTGAAAATAATTTGATAAAGTGATAACCACGAAGCCTTGAAATTTTCGTTGGTAGGAGTATCGGTAAAAGATTCTATTTCGTAGAATACGCCACCGGCAGCTCCTGAGTTTTGGTCTTCCACGTTATCGCCTCTCACTTCCATAAGTCGCAAAAAACGGTTTGAATATTGGTCGCCCGATTGCAATTCGTCATACGTAGCGATGATAGCTCCTTCAAAATCTTTGACTTCTTTAAAGAAAGTTTCTTCCGTTGGGAACGAAATAGGCTCTCTTTCAATAAAATTACTGCACGATGCACCCAGCAAGGCAGTTGCGATAAATATGTAAAGTCTTCTCATAGTTTTAAAAATTAAAATTTGACATTTAACCCCAATGTAAAAGTTCTCGCAAGCGGATATACGCCATAGTCTTCTCCACTTGTGGTGGCAGCACTTCGGTTCGATACTTCCGGATTGTAACCTTCATAATTGGTAAAGGTGTATAGGTTTTGCACCGAAGCGTAAATACGGATATTGTCAAAGTATTTTGAAATATCTTTTGGCAATGTGTATCCAAAAGTTACGTTTTTGATTCTCAAATACGAACCATCTTCCACGTGCCAAGTAGAGGTAACTCCGTTCTGCCCTTTGCTCACCCGATTGGCACGAACGTTCATTCCGCTACCTGTATCAGTTTCTGATTTCCAACGGTTAATAGCTCCTGCGTAGTTGTTCATATTTCCTTCGTGATTGTAGAAATAACGACGCGAAAGATTCAAAATTTCATTGCCATAAACTCCTTGAAAATCAATTTTAAAATCTATATTTTTATAAGTTGATGACAACCCAAATGCGTATGTGAAATCAGGCATATAGTTCCCAACAATGGCTCGGTCAGTGTCCAAAATATCAAGTTTGCCATCGCCATTTACGTCTTTGAACTTAAAATCACCAGGGCGAGTAGTGCTCAAATCGTAGTTGTTAGCTGCATCAATATAGTGCAACGAAGCATCAACTTCTGCTTGATTTTTGAAAACGCCCTCAACCACAGGCAGATAATATGAACCTATGGCTTCACCCACGCGTGTAATGAAGTACGCATTTCCGACAGAACCCGTTGAAATAATATCGGCATTTCCGGGACCTAATTCTTTTACTGTATTGATATTTTTAGAAAAATTGAAGTAAGGAGAAATATTCAAGTCATTGTGATTGATATTTCCGCTGATATTGAACTCAATACCTTTGTTGTTCACTCGCCCAATGTTTTCCAAGCGTGTAGCAAATCCTGTGGTGCGAGGCACGGGAACGTTGAGCAACAAATCATAAGTGTTACTATTATAAAGGTCTAATCCTAAGGAAATTAAACCTTTCCAAAGAGACGCATCGAACCCAACATTGAATTGAGCTGTTTTTTCCCATTGCAAATCCGGATTGGGCAAACTGCTTGGAGCAATTCCTTTGATAACAGCCGGAGAAGAACCGCCCAGCACATAACTGTAATAACTAAATTCGCCCTGAGCTCCGTAATTCGGAATACGGAAATTCCCTGTGAGCCCGTAACTTGCACGCAATTTCAAATCGTTCAGGAATGAAACATCTTTCAAGAAACTTTCTTCACTGATACGCCAACCCACTGAAACCGAAGGGAAATATCCCCATTTGTTATTATTTCCGAAGCGAGAAGCTCCATCGGCACGCATTGCAGCGGTAAGCATATATTTTCCTGCATAGTTATACTGAACCCGTGCAATGGCAGAAAGCAAAGCCCATTCTGACATATCAGAATTACCACGCGTAACAGTTCCTGCGTTGAGTGTTTTGATAGAATTTCCTATAAATCCGTTGGCAAACATATAGTTTTCTTCATCACGTTGATATTGCATTGACCAACCACCCAAAGCGTTTAATGAATGCTCACCGAAAGTTTTGTTGTAGTTAAGCGTTTGTTCGAGTAACCAATTGTAACGTTGCGAACTTCGTGAAGTGGCTTCGGCTTCCGATTCAGGATTTCCTGCGGTGTTTGAAAGCGGAATGGTTGAAGGTCGGAAAGTGGAACGCGCATCGGACGATAAATCAAATCCGAAATCAATTTTGTAAGACAAATCTTTTAAAAATTCAGCTTCTACATAGGCTTTTCCTAACAATCGATTGCCTTTGGTTTCATCGGAAGTGAGCAATGCCAAAGCCACCGGATTCCATACTTGGGTTTGAGAATTTCCTCGCCGAGCTGTACTTCCCACCATCGTAACGGTAGAAGCACTCCAATCGTTTTGTGCAAAACTAAACGAACCATCGGCGTTATAAACAGGGAAAATGGGAGCGCTATGCAAAGCCGAAGAAATGACCCCTCCGCCCGAAGCATTGTAAGCTCCGTCTGTATTGACTGCATTTTCTTTTCGGAAGGACGGATTTAAAGACGCTCCGAATTTGAAAATTCCTGCTTTTCCGTCCAAATTCAAGCGTAAGCCGATACGTTCAAAATCTGTTCCAATGACAACACCTTCTTGTTTGAGATAATCCATTGAAGTATAATATCTTACGTTAGGAGTTCCGCCTGAAACTGACACTGTGTGGTTGGTCATAATAGCCGTACGATATATTTCATCTTGCCAATCGGTATCGGTAAGCCCTTGAATTCCTTGCAGATACGGATTTAATTCCACCGGAATAATCGTGTTGTAGTCGTTGCTTGTGTTGCGAAGTCGTGTAGCGTTATCATCTGCAAATGAGTAACTTATAGCTGTTTGACCATTTGCAATACGGCGTTTGTTGATGGCTTCCATTCGGTCGGAATACGAATTGTTACGCGCATCTTTCGCTAAATCAGCATATTGGTAAGCATTGAGCATATCGATTTTTTTCGATACGTTTTGGATTGCCAAATACGTGTTGTAAGTAACAGTTGGTTTGCCTTCACTTCCTTTTTTGGTAGTGATTAACACCACACCATTACTTCCGCGTGAACCGTAAATCGCTGCTGATGAGGCATCTTTAAGCACTTGGATAGATTCTATATCGTTGCTATTAAACGCACTCAAATCTTCCTTTGCCAAAGGTACGCCATCAACAACATATAAAGGCGAAGTTCCTGCGGTGATAGTCCCAACTCCACGCACCTTTATTTCCAAGTTGGAGCCTGGCGCTCCTGAACTTTGCGAAATATGCACACCTGGCATTTTTCCCACCATTGCCTCAGCAACGGAACTTACGGGTTTGTTTGCCAAATCTTTGGAACTCACCGAAGCGATTGCGGTAGTTACGTCGCCTTTGCGTTGCACTCCGTATCCCACAACCACCACTTCATCAAGTTGTTGCGTGTCTTCTTTTAGCGTAATTTTGAACTCTTTTTTGCCTGCAATGGCAACTTCTTGAGTAACAAATCCCACCGATGAAACTACTAAATGTGTAGCCCCTGCGGGTAAATCCAGCGAGAAATTTCCGTCAAAATCGGTTGCCACGCCCGTTGTCGTACCTTTCACCACGACACTCGCACCAGGGATAGGCACACCATCTTGGTCAAAAACAGTTCCTGTAATGATTTGATTTTGCTGAAATACGGCAACAGAAGAATTTTTTCGCCAATTTTCAGCTGTAAGAGAAGGAGAAAAGAGATAAAAAATTAGTGTGAATAAAAATAAAACAATCTTTTTACCCCCCCCCTAATTTTAGATTTAATTAACATTTTTAACATAAATTAATCATTTTAAGGGTTCATACCACGTGGTAAAATTCTGGACGAAAGTACGACATTATTTTATAATGACAAAATATTTTATATTTTTTTTAATTATTCAATCAGAACAGGTGTTTTATCAAGGAATGGGAGCTTGAAAAATCACGAATTTGTATGTTTTAAATATATTTTAAATTGTTTCTGATTTATTTATAACTTAATATAAATTCGTTTTTTGTACAAAATATATCCAAAAAGCCAAAGCAAACCAACAAAACACAAAGCAAAAATGAGCGACCCGAAGTAATTTCCGAATGCAGGTTGAAAAACGTGTGCGTAAAGATAGCCTTTCAGACTCAATATTTTTCCTTCGTAAGTAAATCGTATTCCGCCAAGAACAATCGCAAAAACTCCCGCCAAAACATAGATAAACAACGGATTTACGCCAAAGGCTTCAAAAAAAGGCGTCCATTTTTTGCGTCCTTTGACATCGATTATGTAAATGAGCAACGACAAAAATTGTGCGCCCATTCCGCAAGAAACCATTACAAAAGTTGATGACCATATTTTTTTGTTTAACGGGAATCCGTAAGCCAATAAAAGTCCTGAAAAAACAAGTGCTGTTCCGATGATGAACAATTGCAACATTCGCACTTGATTGTCTTTGACTTCCATCAGAATTTTTCCGAAATAAAACCCAAGAAGCACGTGAGCAATGCAAGGAATAGTACTTAAAATTCCTTCGGGGTCAACGCCATATTCTACATACATATGATTGATTCCCAGAATGTTTTGGTCAGTTGTTGCCAACAGATTGTAACCTTCGGTTGCATATCCGTTTCCAAAGAAAAGAAGCAAAACATATCCGATAAGTGTTGTTATGATGATGTGTGGAATGTATTTGTGCTTTACGAAAATCACAATCAGAGAGGTTACACCGTAAGAAATTGCCAAGCGTTGCATCACTCCGAGCGTACGTAAATCGTGAAAATTGGTTATGGATTTGAATATTCGTTCAAAAAATCCTAATGATTCCTCTGACAGAGAATGGTAGGTGCGAAATGACACAGAAAGCCACGACAATCCCAATCCGATAAGAAAAATAAGGAATGAACGTTTGATGATTTTTCTCAAAAGTGGAGCAGAAACTTCAAAATTGAATTTTCGCAAAGCAATAAACATCGAAACGCCCATAATCATCATAAAAAACGGGAAAATCAAATCGGTGGGCGTAAGTCCGTTCCAATCAGCGTGTTGCAAAGGAGCGTAAATATATTCCCACGAACCAGGATTGTTAACCATAATCATTCCCGCAATGGTAATTCCTCTTAAAATGTCAAGAGACAATAAACGGCTGCTTGCTTTTGTTTCCATAATGTGTTTATTAAATTATTCAATTGATAAAATAGTAGTTGTACTCCATTTGTTATGATAGAAAACTTTTGCCCGAATGTCCTTTGCCTGAACAGGAAAAGGGTTCGTCCACAAAGGAGAATTCAATGTAGGTTCTGTTCCATCAGTAGTATAATAAATTTGTGCATTGTATATAGGAGAATTTATATGTAATTGATTGTCAATTATTTTTATGCCCGCAGGAGGCACTCTGAAATTGATGTTTAAATTGGCTAAACGCGGCAATTCATAATTGAATATTTTTTCTTTATATAATTGTAAATCATATACATAATCTACTCCAAAAGGGTCATTTGCCCATTTTGGATAAGCATTCCAGCTTCGTTCAACCAATCCGAATAGTTTCGGGAAGAGGTAATACGCTACCATATCAAAATTGCGGATAGTTTCTGTCCATAGTTGTCCTTGTATTCCTTTGATATTCTTATGGTTGTTAGAAATTAGAGACAGTTTTTCTTTTGATTTTTGCACAATATCAATCTTTTTTCCTGACATATTTTCTCGTACAGATTTATATATATCATACGGAACTACATTGAAAGAATCATATTCATTCACAAAACCAGCCCAATACGCTCCGGGTTCATCGGGGTGTTTGTTGTAAGACAAATCGAAATATAAATTAGAAACATTGCACAAAATTACAGGATAATTTGCATTTGCCAATCGGTAAGGAATTTCATCAGCGTTCCAGTCGGGGACAGTGTTCCAGCAATAGCTCAAAACATTGGCATTGGCAAATTTTTCATTTACGCTTTCGTCGGGCAGTAAAGCAACTTCTTGCCAAGCTCCTAATGAAATGTTTTTATGGGCTAATATGGCAATGACTTGCTCAATAAAATAGTCTTTCAGCTGGCGGATTTCCTTAAAGCCTTTTTCTTGCATAAAATCGGTTGCAATTTTTGATTTCGTCCAAGCTCCGTTAGGAACTTCATCACCTCCCAAATGTAAAATGGACAATTCAACATCGGCCTCTTTGTACATAGCTTCAATTTCGTCAACAACCTTGCGCACAAAACGATACGTTGAAGAAAGCGCCACATTGATAACATTGTCCGTATAGCTTTGAGCCGAAATATATTCAGACGTGTCATTAAAATCGGTTAAAAGATATTCTTCGGCTTTTTCTTTATTTGTTTTGATATATTTGTAATACCGCGCATTCATTGCCTTTATGGCAGCCCGAGCGTGCCCTGGTAGGTCAATTTCAGGAATGATTTTAATGTGTCGGGCTTTGGCATATTTAAGTATTTCCAAAAAATCTTGACGTGTGTAAAATCCATTTGCAGGTGATTTTTTATCGGTGGCGTCCCAGCCTCCTCCATAAGCCGGATACAGGCAAGTACGTTCGTCTGTTGTGTGTCCGCGTTGTGCTCCCACTTCTGTAAGCTCTTCCAAATCAGGAATCTGTAATCTCCAACCTTCGTCATCTGTTAGATGTAAGTGTAATATGTTTATTTTGTAAAAAGACAATATATCTATCAATTTTAATAGATTTTCTTTGGTAGTAAAATTACGAGCAACATCTAACATTTGCCCACGATAAAGTAAGTCGGGATAATCAACAATAGCTACATTTGGCAATTCGTACGGCAACTTTGGAGTGTGAATCATAGCCAATAAAGTTTGAATTCCGTTAAATATGGCGTGCGGGTTTGCACCACGTATTTCTACCTGTCCGTTGTTCAAATCCATTTCATAATACTCTGAATTAATGACTGTTGCTGTTTGTTTTTTCAGAAAAATCTGCGTTGAGGCATTTTCTGTTATTTCACATTGGTACAAAAAATGTAGTTTTTCTTTTAACAAAAGAGCTTCGTTTTCAAATTCAGGGTCATATTTGAGGCTAACTTCTTTCGTAAAAGAAAACTTGCCACCGAGTTCTTTTATTGATTTTATGGACGGAAAAATGTCCGTTTTTCGTAAATGAACCTCTTTTGAAAGGATTTTATTTTTCTCGTAAAGATAGTTTCCATCAGGATATGGAAGTTCATCGAATCCTGTTCGTGACCATTGAAAATCATATTTGAAAGGTTCAGCCCTGATGAGAATGCTTTTTGGAGGAAGTTCTTTTCCGTTTTTATCTTTCCCAACAATGTAAGCGCCTTCGGGAGCTCCTGAATTTTTGAGAATGCTTCCTTGTGCACGAAATGTTATAGCAAGGGTATCTTTCGGAGCTAATTCCCGATAGGAAGAAGAAGGGAAAATTTTATAGTACGAAGAACTAATTTGCTGAATATGAATGGGTAAATTATTGTCTGACTTTATGGCGGCAGGCATTTGATTGAAGTAAATAATCCAATGTTTATCTAACGGTTTATTTCCTTCATTGACAAGCAAAAAAGTGTTTTCATAAAAACCTTCCTCCACTTGGTTTTTTCCCATTTTCCAAAATAATGAAACTGAAATTTCATCTGTTTTGGGAGTTGCACACGACTTTAACAACATTAGTATCAGAAATAAATACGGTATAGTTTTCATACTCATTGGCTTTTTAAAAGCTATCCGAAATATTGATATTTTTTCATTTTTTGATACAAAAATATAATTTTCGGATAGCTTTGGATTTTAGTTTAAAAATATCTTACAATTTTTTGAAATCAACTTTGGCTTTTTCTATTCCGTCAGAAATATCTAACGTAATGCGATAATATCCTTCTACAAAATCACTTGTATTCACAATATCAGCGCTATCGCCACCAGCAGCTCGGAAACCAGCACTATCACCTGAAAATAAGTTTGTATCAAATACTGCTTGTTGGTAATTATCAGGATTCAAACTTGAATACATTTTCATATCAAGTCCCCAAATGTGTTTGTCTGACAAGTATACGTCAGCTTGATATTTATTTGAACCAACAGCACGCATATACACCACTTGCTTCACATCGTCCCAAGACCAACCCATATCGTTGAAATCATTGTACCAACGCGGAATTGAGGTAAATCCTGAACCAATAATCCAATAATTTGTCGGAGCTGTATCCGTCATTCGATTGACCCAAATATAATTATAGGTCAAGGAATAATATACACTCCAAGTGCCTGTTTCTCCCAAGAAGGTAAATTTGCCCGTAGTTGAATCATAAGCAAAGAAATCCCGATTGTAAGCCTCCGAAACGTTGTCCAATCCTTCAATAGAAAACTCTTCTCCTTGTGTGAAAGCAATTTCGGTGTGCAAATATTCTCCCGAAAGACGCAAAAGAGTGTCATTTACCTTAACATTAAGTTGCAAACCTTCCACTCCTAACTTGAAAGTGTAAGCATCGAATGTAATTTTACGAACAATCCAATTGTCGAACGCGAATTTTACATCAGAACCAAATTCCCTTCCTATGGCAGCAAGATTGTCTTCTACGGTTCCGTTCCAAATGTATTCGGCATTTGACAAGTCTTGCGAAGTAGCTATTTTTGTGTTGAACGAACTTGCATAATTTCCTTCGGAAGATTCATAAAGATATGGATTTGATTGACTTACGTTCAGTTCAATGACTGATTTATCACTTGTAACGAGATACAATTTATCGGGTAAATCGGGGCGTTGTGCTTTCAGTGTTTTTTGCTGTTTTGCTTCTGCCCCGTCAACATTGATGAGCGTAAAATTTACTTGAACGACATCTCCGCTGGCGATATTCGGATTGAAAGGCATAAAAAGTGAAACATTTTTCAAATCTGCTGACATTCCTTTGGTTCGTATAGATTTTTTATTCAAAACAATATCATTAACTACTAATTCCACTTCAAGTGTAGAAAGCGGGCGAATAACATCACTTACAGTTGCGTCGAAATAAATAGAATCATTCAAAGTTATGTTTTCTCCACCTTGAATTGTCAAAGTTTCAATCACAGGAACAGAACTTTTTACCTCATCGTCTTTTTCATTACACGAAACAATAAAGGCAAAGAGTACGAAATATAGCACTATGAAATAATATTTTTTCATAAAACGTTATGTTTTTGGTTTATTTTTTTAGTTTGAGAGACAAAATTTCTTGGAAGTTTGCCCCATTGTTAGCAATATATTTATTGACAAGCGATTGTGCGTCAGCATCAACACTTGCTTTGGTTTTCAAAATAGCCGAACGAAGATGAGTTTCTACCCCCGCACGGATTTGTTCTCCGGTAGCAGCCCCACTGTCTTCACCCCAAATAGCCATACTTGCTCCAACCATATTTCCTTTTGATGTTTTGGCATTTTTATCTTGACTATCCCACATCTCGATTGTCCAATTTTTCAAAAGGTCTAAACCTGCATAATCGGCATCGTGTTTGATTTGTGCTGGGTCTGATTTAGGTACGGAGTACAAATAGTAGCTGTTACAGTTATACACTTTAAAGCCTGCTTCTGCCAATTCAGGAACGGTGGTTCTATTGGTTCGGTTTTCGGCTTTCCAATCAGGATTTTGGACATCTCCGTCATACGACCAATAACAAATCTCAATTTCTTTATTCCACGAACTGATGTCTTTTTTCAGTACGGCATCGTTCCAAACTTGAGTTATTAATCCTTCGGATTTCAACCATTTTTGCATATCATTGGCATACTGAACCACTTCGTGCGACCACGTTGTCCCTCCAAAGGCAAATTCGTCCATTCCTATATGAAAACGCTTGATGTTTGATACTCCAAAAATTTCAATAACTTCCTGATAAACAGACCTAATGAAGGTAACTCCTGCTTCTTTTGTGTAAAAAAGTTGTCCGTCACTATCAAAAACGGTGTTGGCAAGCGTGGCATCTTTGTGTTTAAGCAAATCAATTATTCCTTTGATGTGTCCGGGGGCATCAACCTCTGGAATAATTTCAACACCTTTACTCTTTGCATACGCTACAATTTCCCTAACTTGTTCTGTGCTCAAAAAATTGCGTTTGGTGTTGTTATTCACATAAACACCATTAGAAAATGTGGCATTGGCTTTGGTTTGCCCCAAAACGGTGCTTTCAAGTGCGTAATTTTGGTTGTCAGAAATATGAAGATGCAAATATTGTGCGTCCATATCTGAAAGTGTGTTGATAAACTTTTTGATAGTTTCCACTTCATAGAATTTTCGGGCAATGTCAAGCACCAATCCTGTTCTTTTAGAGGTTTGAATCTCTACAATTTCTTCATCATCTTGGTCATTTAGACCGAAATCTCTGCTTTTGTCGCAAGCAATTAGCGTACACGCAAAACTCAATGCAGTTACAATTATTTTTTTCATCGCTTTTGTGTTTTTAAATGATTTATTAAATTATTAATATCCCTCATTTTGAGTTAAATTTGGGTTAGAATCTTTTTCAGTTTGCGGAACAGGCCACAATTTACGAAATTCTTGCAAAGTAGGAAAAAGAAGTTTTCCGTTGCGGTCTGTGTGTTTAGTCATCACGGCAATCATTCTATCATTACGCAACAAGTCATACCAGCGTTGCCCTTCCAAAACCAACTCAAATTGGCGCTCACTCTCCACAGCCAGCCGAGCTTCATCTTGGGACATCGTAGTGGAAAGAGCTGTCAATCCTGCTCTGCTACGAATCGTATTGACGATGGTTATCGCTTCATTCACATTGCCCAATTCTGCCAATGCTTCTGCTTTAAGAAGAAGAATATCAGCCAATCGCATTAAAATTATGTTTGAATCCTTTTGACGAATTTTATTGGCTATTGGATATTTAGCAGCCGGAAAATACGTGTCATAAGGAACATTTTTATATACGATAGATGAAGCAAATCGTTTGTCGTTAGGGTTAAATTTGGAAATCAAATCGTGGGTAGGCGTGCAATAACGTCGCCACGTGATAGAACCATCTTCTTCACTAAATAACACCCAAAAAGCCCAATTGGGTGAAGTTGCGTCATAATACACCTCAAAAATACTTTCCGAAGTGAATTTGTTAGCCGGATTCCAAAGGTCATCAAAATTGGAAACTAAACTGTATCCGTCATTGATAACTTCATTGCAAAGCTCAACCACTTTGGTGTAATTTCGAGATGATTTTTCACCATACGTGGCGTATACTTTTGCTAAAAGCCCGTTGGCAGCTCCTTTTGTAGCTTTGAAAGCTCCTTTGGAAACACTTTCTAAATCAGGAAGAGCTTCTTCAAGGTCTTTTATGATTTGTGCGTAGATTTTTTCAGCGGAAGAACGTTCTGGATACAATTTCGGATACGTGTCATCTAAATTATCCGCCGTAATGGCAGGAATAAGTTCCACCATCAAAGGCGCATCTCCCCATATTCTTACGATGTCAAAGTAAGCATACGCTCGAATGAATTTGGCCTCGGCGATGATTCTTCTTCGGGTAATATCATCAATTCCGGACTTCATAAGTCGAGTGTTTTCAATGACGCTGGTGGCTGCTCCTCCCATTTCGTAATATTGTGCCCACATCAGTTTTACTTTTGAATTGACTGATGTTACTTTAATGGCATCAACTTCTTCCCCAGGAAGTCCGTCGCCTCCTGCATAACAATTATCGGACTGAATATCACCATAACTGAAATTTTCAAACTGGAAAATATCTTGTTTGAATTTGTCATAAGCCCCGTTTAATCCTGATTCAGCATCGGTAACAGATTTGTATTGGGATTTCAATTTTTTAGAACCTTGTGGGTCTTGCGTGAAATCGGTCAAAGGCTCTGTTTCTAAAAAATCACTACACGAATAGGTCATTACCAATCCGCATATAGCCATTATTTTTATGTATGTTTTCATTATTTGCACCTTTTAAAATTCTACATTAACTCCAAAAATCACCGTTTTAGATTGTGGATATGTTCCATAATCAACTCCTAATTCAACAGCACTTGAACCATAAGCATTCACCTCAGGGTCATAACCCGTATATTTTGTCCAAGTCCATAGATTTTGAGCTGTTAAATAAGGTTGTAATTTCTTGATTTTTGCTTTTTTCAAGAAATCAAGTTTTGAGCTAAAATCATACGAAAGCGTTATACTTTTCAATCGAACATAGGAACCATCTTCTACAAATCGAGAAGAATTATAACTATTTTTTATATTTCCGGGGCGCGGAACATCGGTTTCCATTCCGGGGCGTTTCCATCGATTAAGCACTTCGGTAGATTGGTTTCTGAAATCCAGCATTCCTGTCATATCAATTTTTGAAGCATTGAAAATATCGTTTCCATAAGAACCTTGGAAAAATAAGGACAAAGCAAAGTTTTTGTATGAGAAATTATTAGTAAATCCGAAAATAAATTCTGGTTGAGCGTCGCCTATTTTGGTTCTGTCCTCAGGGTCAATAAATCCGTTATTATTTCTGTCTTGATAAATAACATCACCCGTTTCAGGGTCAATGCCTTCGGCTACATACCCGTAAAAAGTTCCCAACGGATAACCTTCTTTCAAAATAATGGCAGGTTGTTCGGTAGTGTAGGTGGTAGCGTAGTAATACACTTTGTTTAAACCTAATTTTGTTACTTCATTTTTATTGAAAGAAATATTAAAATCTGTATCCCATTTGAAATTATCATTATTGATGTTTTTGGAAGAAACCGCCAATTCAATTCCTTTATTTTCCATTTCAGCATCATTGCGTACAATTCCATCGGGAATGTTGGTATAGCTTGGCAGATAGACTGTTAGTAACATATCTTTGGTGTATTTGTAGTACGCATCAAAGGTAAATGTTAGTCGAGAATTAAACAAACTCAAATCTATCCCCACATTGGTTTGGGTTGTTTTTTCCCACGTGAGTTCGGCATTTCCGGGAGTGCTTAACGAAAGGGACAATCCAGGTAATTGATTGCTGGTTGTAGGAGGCACTTTGCTGGCAGAATATTGAGCTTTCCAAGAATAATTCCCAATACCTTCTTGATTTCCGTTAAGCCCCCAACCACCTCGTAGTTTTAGGTCAGAAATAACATCAGCGGTTGAAGCCATAAACGGCTCGGCTGAAATACGCCACCCTGCCGATACTGAAGGAAATACACCATATCTTTTTCCAGGAACAAATTTAGAAGAACCATCGGCTCGGATATTGGCACTTATCAAATATTTACTTTCATAATCATAGGCAACTCGTCCTAAAAACGAAGCCAATGTCCATTCAGAAGCCCCGCTCCAAGTAGCATCTTTGTCAATAATATTTGCAGCAGAAAAAGCTCGAATATTAGTGTAAGTATCTAATAAATCATATCCTGCCAAGTTTCCGCCTTCCCATTTTGCTTTTTGAAGAGTAACTCCTCCCAACACTGATAAATTATGTTTTTCTTTAAAAGTGTTTTGATAAGTAACGATGTTTTCCCATAGCCATTCAAAGTCTCTGCTGTTACCTTCCTCAACACGTCCTTTGGTGGAACGCCCGTCAGAATTAGAAATAGGGTCTAAATAAAATAAACTCCTTGAATTGGTTTCATCAATACCGAAACTTACCTTATAATTCAAGTTTTTAACTAACTTGAAATTTAAAAATAACGACCCTAACAAACGGCTTCTGTTGTAAGTTTGGTCAGCCGCGTTGGCGGCAAACGGACTGAGAATCCGTGAGCCATACGCAAATTCATCATATTGTTGTGGGTTGTTGGCATCCCATATTTGCATATATGGAGGTGTGTTAATTACCGAAAGAATTGAGCCTGCACGCATTGAACTCCTGTTTTCATAGACACTTTGTCCTGAACTTTGCGTATAGGCTAAATTTAAGCCCATTTGCAGCCAATCAGTGGGATTACTATCAATGTTAGCTCTGAAATTGGTTCGGTCAAATTTTGATTTTTTAACAATTCCTTGCTCTTCCAAACGCCCTCCTGACACAAAGTAACGAAGTTTTTCCGTACCGCTGGATAGCGAAACTTGATAGTTTTGATTGCTACCCGTTCCATAAAAAGCATCTGTCCAATCTGTGTAACGATTTTCACTATCAGGAACAGAAACTGGTGTGTCAGTGTATTTATTTAAATCTTTGATATAATCCTTGTATTGTTCTGTATTTAAGGCATTTATCTTATTTCCCAACCGAGAAAATCCTGTGTAAGTGCTGAAATTTATTGAAAGTGCACCTTCTTTTCCTCTTTTAGTGGTTATCAAAACAACTCCATTGGCAGCTCTTGCTCCGTAAATGGCTGCTGATGAGGCATCTTTCAATATTTGCATACTCTCAATATCACTTGAACTCAAATTGGAAATAGTTGTCATTGGCAACCCATCAACCACATACAGAGGTTCGTTGCTGGCTTGTATGGAAGTTGCACCACGCACTCTGATAGAAAGTTCTGAACCAGGTTGTCCCGAAGGCTGAACAACTTGTACTCCGGAAGCCTTTCCTTGTATGACTTGGGCAGCAGAAATTACGGGACGCTCTGAAATATCTTCGGTCGACACAATGGCAACTGCCGTGGTGAGGTCTTTCTTTTTGACGGTATTGTATCCGATAACCACCACATCATCAAGTTGTTGAACGTCTTCTTTTAGCGTAATTTTGAAATCTTTTTTGCCTGCAATAGCAATTTCTTGGGTAACAAACCCTACTGATGAAACTACTAAATACGTAGCACCTGCGGGTAAATCCAGCGAAAATTTTCCGTCAAAATCGGTTGCTACACCTGTTGTCGTACCCTTTACCATTACGCTTGCCCCAGGAATTGGTATGCCTTGTTCATCGGTAATTGTTCCTGTAATAACCCGATTTTGTTGCTCTTTGGAAGGCTTGATTTTTACTGAAATCGTGCGATTGACTTGCTGAAAATCCAAATTGAACTCTCGTGAAAGTTGTCTCAACACTTCGTCAATATTGTCGGCTTTGACATTGATATTGATTTGTTTGTTAATGGACTTTATTTCGTTGCCATAAACAAACGTAAAATCAGTTTGTGCTTCTATCTGTTTAAAAATTTGTAAGATGGAAACATTTTTTAAATTTAGCTGTATTTGTGTGTCTTTACTGTCTCTTTTGTTTGCGCTGTGAGCTACCAAAGAAAATGTCAATAAAAACATCACAAACAGCAACGCATTTTTTGTTTTGGTTATATTCTGATACATAAAGAAAAAATTATAGTAAGGTTAATATGTTTTTATTTTAAATGGTAAATATTCCAAAAAAGAATGAAATTATATTTTGTTTTTCCTTCCTCATAGGCATTGTTTTAGTTGCACTTTCCTTTTATAACTATTTGTTTATCAGAAACATATTGCACATTTAACTCTTGGTGAATGAATACAATCTGTTGTAAGACCACGTCCAATTTTTCACGGTTGAAAACTCCTGTGATGTGGCAGTTTGCTGCGTTTTGCACTTCTACGGAAACTGCCAGATTGTAAAAATCTTCCATTTTTTCAGCTACTTGCAAAAGAGAAGCATTGTCAAACCGAAGAATACCGTTTTTTGAATCCTCAAAATCTTGTAAATCAATCGTTTTAGAAGTCATTTTTTCAGAAAATCGGTCATAAACCATCTGTTCGCCTGGCGCTAATACTAACTGTTCATCAGGGCTTGCCACTTTGACTTTTCCCGAAGTAAGCGTTACTTTCACATTTTCCTGATATTCATAGGCTTGAACATTGAATTTTGTTCCAAGTACTTGAGTTTCAATATTTCCGCTGGTAACTACGAAAGGCAGTTGCTCGTTTTTGGCAACCTCAAAAAAAGCCTCTCCTGATAGAGATACGTTACGACTCTCTTCCGAAAAAGTATCGGGATACGTCAATATACTTTCAGGGTAGAGTGTCACTTTCGTTCCATCAGCCAGTAAAATTTCTTTTTGTTCGTCTTTTGAAGTGGTTATGGTATGCGAAATTTTTATTGAAGGAGAGTGTTTGCTGTCACCGAAAAGAAAGAAAAGTCCGCTTCCAAAAACGATGAGTAATGAAGCTGCTACTGCCCAAGGTTGCCATACAAACGTTTTTTTAACATTTTGAAATACTTCCGCTTCAATGTCTTTACGGATTTTTTCAGCGTGTTTTTCAGATGAAAATACAGTTGAAAAATTTCTTTCAATCATCTTATTTTCAAACTGTTGCAAGACGTTTTCTTCTTGCTTTGAAACCTTTCCGTATAAGAGTTTTTGAATTATATTTTTAAACGTGTTACTGTCCATAAGGATTTCTTTTTGTATATAAATACCCAAAAAGCACCTTAACACACATTCAAAAACCAAAAAAAATGAAATTTTTTTTTTAATAATCGAAAGTTTCAGGTTGTTTTTTTCAAAAGAAAAGGAAAGGGTAGGGTGCATTCAGGAAGCCAAAATAAGTTTTTGTAGATGGTTCAAAGAGATAATGAACTCAGTTTAGATGAAATATCCTCATCAAAGTTTCAATCTTTGATAAGGATATTACTTGCGTGCGAAGCAACTCTAATTGCTCTCCCACCGAATTTAGCGATAAAATCTATTATTCTGTTGTCTCTTTTTCTTTTTTCTCTTTATCAAGAGCCTCAAAAATAGAATTATTACTTTTGAATTCTTTTACAATTTCTTTCAAAACACGTACAACCTCCACTTTATCTTCTAATTTGGCTGCGGCACTAATTTTGGCAGAAAGCGCATCAATCTCTTCAAAAGGCATTGTAGGGTCTTTTGAAATCATTATTTTTTCGTGATGTGTAGGGAGGGTTCTTGTATCATCACTCAGAAGCTCTTCGTATAACTTTTCGCCTGGTCTTAGCCCTGTATAAACGATTTTGATATCAATGTCAGGCTCATATCCTGAAAGTTTTATCATACGTGTTGCTAAATTCAAAATTTTCACAGGTTCGCCCATATCAAACACGAAAATTTCTCCTCCTTTACCCATCGTACCAGCTTGAAGCACTAACTCACAAGCCTCAGGAATTGTCATAAAATAGCGAACTATATCAGGATGTGTGATCGTTACAGGACCTCCTTTGGCAATTTGTTTTCTGAAATGCGGAATTACCGAGCCATTCGACCCTAATACGTTTCCAAAGCGAGTGGTAATGAATTTGGTAGTATTACCCTCCTCATTTTGGAGAGCTTGAACAAATAGTTCGGCGGCACGTTTTGAAGCTCCCATAACATTTGTGGGATTTACAGCTTTATCCGTAGAAACCATCACAAAACGATTGATTTTGTATTTACTTGACAGTAAAGCTAAATTTTTACTTCCTTGAATATTTACCAAAACAGCTTCGTGTGGATTTTCTTCAATCAAAGGAACGTGTTTGTAGGCCGCTGCGTGATACACCATAGAAAAACTATACTCTTTGAAAACGCTTTCCATACGCTCTTTATTTGAGATATCTGCTAAGATAAATTTAAACGGAACGTGAGGGAATTTCTCTTTCATTTCCAATTCAATATCGTAAAGAGGAGTTTCGGCTTGGTCTAATACAACCACAAGTGAGGGATTGAAAGTAGCTACTTGCCGAACAATTTCACTTCCGATAGAACCTGCTCCTCCTGTTACCAACACGTTTTTCTGATAGTGTCGTTTTTTAACTTCTTCATTGTCAAGTACGATTGGCTTTCTGTTGAGCAAATCCTCAATTTGAACTTTACGAATCTTGATGTTGTCATCAGGACGCATTTTCTGCAAGGAGGGCGTTTTCAAAACGAGTAACTTTTTCTCTAAAAACAAATTTATCCATTGATTAAGCTCCTCTCTTGTTAAATTACTCTTATTAAGAAGTACTCCGTGTATGCCTAATTGTTCTTTGCGATATTTAATAAGTTTTTCTTTGGTATAAATCTTTTTACCCAACAGAACGGCATTGCTGGAATCTTCACGTTGAGTTAAAAATCCAGTAACCTCGTAAGGAAGATTCGGATTTGCCATAATCGCCTTTGCCATCGAGATGGATTCTTCTTCAATTCCTAAAATCAATATGCGTTTTTTTAGCGAACTTCGGCGAAGTTCTTTTATTTTTTGGAAAATCTCTTTAACAAACAATCGAAAAAAGGATAATAACACAAAAGAGATTGTAGCATAGAGAATTATGCTTGTGTTTAATATCAACATACGATTGGAGGCAATGATGCTTCCGATGTTAATCAACCAAAGCACAAAAGCCGTGCTCACGCTTGTTAACGCAATTTTTAACAAGTCAAAGAAAGTGGAATGTCGGATAATTCCTAAATAGGTTTTGAAAATAAGCATAAAACAGACATTCACTCCAACTATCAATGCGTATTTCTGATAGAGAGGGATAATGTCATTTTTTATTCCCAAACCACTTAAAAGAAAGAATGTTACGAACAGCGAGATAACACAGGTGAAAATATCAATACACAAAACGATCCATCTCGGTAAATACCGAAGATTAGAAAGTTCAATAATACGCTGTTCCTTAGTTGTTTTTTTTACATCCATTAGCAAATGTTATTTTAAACTTCTCAAATATTTGTGTAGAACAAAATCTTTTTACCGTTTTTTTTCTGAGTATGAGCAATTTATTAACTAAATATTTTTGCTATCCGTTCTCTGTCACTATCAGACATATTTGAACCAGAAGGCAAGCACAATCCTTTATCAAATAATGATTCTGAAACATTGCTTCCATAGTAGGGAGTTCCAGCAAAAACAGGTTGTAGATGCATTGGTTTCCAGAGCGGACGTGTTTCAATATTGTCTTCAAGGAATTTTAAACGTAAGTCCTCTCTGTCAAACCCCATTTTTTTCTCGTCAATAGTTATGGCGGAGAGCCAATGGTTTGAAAAGAAGTCAATATTAGGTTCAGAGAGTAACTTTATTCCATCTGTGTTTTTAAATAATTCCTGATAGAAAAGATGATTTTTTCGTCTTTGTTCTACTCTTAGCTCAAGCACTTCCATCTGCCCACGACCGATACCAGCAGAAATGTTGCTCATTCGGTAATTGTAACCAATATGGGAATGTTGATAATGAGGAGCATTATCCCTTGCTTGTGTTGATAAAAAAACAACTTTTTCTTTTTGTTCATTCGTTTTGCAGACCAAAGCACCGCCGCCAGAAGTGGTTATGATTTTATTTCCGTTGAAGCTCAATACAGACATTTCTCCAAAAGTTCCGCATTTTTGTCCTTTGTAGGAACTTCCCAGAGCCTCAGCAGCATCTTCAACGATAGGAATTTCGTAGCGATTTGCCACTTGCAGAATTTCACTCATTTTAGCAGGCATTCCATAAAGATGCACAACAACAATGGCTTTTGGTTTTTTGCCTTTTGCAATGCGATCTTTTATGGCATCTTCCAATGCTTGCGGGCAGATGTTCCAAGTGTCGGGTTCACTATCCACAAAAATCGGAGTAGCTCCTTGATAAACAACAGGATTGGCAGACGCAGAAAACGTAAAACTTTGGCAAATAACTTCATCACCAGCCTTTACGCCCAAAGTTATCAGTGCTAAGTGCAAAGCCGCTGTACCAGCAGAAAGGGCAGCTACCTTAACATCTTGTTTTAAGTAATTTTCTAAATCCGCTTCAAAACCACTCACATTAGGACCTAATGGAGCTACCCAATTTTGATCAAATGCCTCGTGAATGTATTTCAATTCGTTCCCTCCCATATGGGGAGAAGATAACCATACTTTTGAACTCATATTCTTCTTTTTTGTTGATTATTGATTTGATGGTTTTCGCCAAAAAACAAATGAAAAGAGATTATTTTTGTACTACTTTTAATTAAATAAAAACAGAACTCCAGCCTTTTTTTGTTTTGACCGCGCAAAGTTAAGTATAAATCTTTATTCTCTACGAGGTTTAACATTTCTTTGTGTAAATATCCAAC
This sequence comes from Capnocytophaga sp., assembly GCA_041819925.1. GTDB lineage: Bacteria > Bacteroidota > Bacteroidia > Flavobacteriales > Flavobacteriaceae > Capnocytophaga. The sequence goes on along the minus strand of JBGYFE010000043.1, from coordinate 7,358 downwards.
GTTTTTGATAGGAGCAATATCTCTGGTATATCGATGATGTTTGAGGCTATATCTAATAATTACACAGTTTCTGCCCATATTGTCGCATAAAAAACAATTTGGGGAAAGACAATCATTTAGAAATACATAAAACTTTTGCCATTACCAATTTTCTGCGAAATTCAATTGTCAAACTACTTTGCGTCAAGAAGATTTTATATGTCAGTTTGTGTTTTTATTTTGATAATTCTCCCTGGATTTCCTACCACAGTTGTAAAATCTGGTATGTCTCTGATAATTACGGCACCAGCACCAATTGTTACCCATTTTCCTATTTTTATTCCCTGAATTATACAAGCTCCTATGCCAATGTGAGAACCTTCTCCCACCTCCACATTTCCTGCCAAAGAAACATTAGGAGAAATGTGTACGAAATCTGAAATTTTACAGTCGTGTTCCACCACAGAAGCCGTATTGATGATACAATGCTTCCCTATTGTAACACAAGGGTTTACCACTGCATTTGCCATAACAACCGTTCCTTCTCCGATTTCAGAAAATTCTGAAATGACAGCACTCGGGTGTATAACCGTTTGGTAGTTGAACAGATGTTTTTCCGATATTCTTTTTCTTACACTATTATCACCGATGGAAATAATAGCAGAATTGTCATACATAACATTTGAACTATTCCTCTCAACAGGGATTCCAAGAATCTCATCGAATTTAGGATTGTCATCAATGATTTTAGTTATGTTTGTAGCTGTTGCTTTTAATATGTCAATGATTACTTTGGCGTGCCCACTCGCTCCATATAATACCATTTTACGTATGTTTTTAGTTAGTTTTGTTATTCTTTTTTTAATTGACCCTTAACATTCTGTCGCACTTGGAGAACATTATTCCTTCTTTGTAGTTAGAGAATTGGGAAATCTCGGTATTTCCTTTTAACCATTCGATGTAAATGGCAGGTGTGTTGTTTCCTGCTTCGTGTGAAAACGGATATCCTCCGCCAAATCGTGGATTTAATTCTAAAACATACAATTCTCCATTATGTTCAAATATATCACAGTCTAAATTACCGATGTGTTTGAGATTTTCGCCAATGATTTTTCCTATTTGATTGAAACGTTTATCAATCACAGAAATAGCCTTATCGGTTTCTCCTGCTCGCATAGAAAGTTTTTTACGAACAAAAGTATCTACATAATTTCCGTTGAAATCATTTAAAACATCCATACCATACTCCGTTCCCATTATTTTTTCTTGAATGATGATAGCACTGCTAAGACACTTTTGGCTTATCACCTCTGATAGAATACTCCTTCCTAAGCGAATCATCTGCAACTGATAGACCAAATCTAACTCTTTGACAGTTTCTATGAAATCAATTCCTATTGAGGCACTTCCCCAACGAGGTTTGAGCACTAATGGGAATTTTAACTCTCCTGCTTGGATAGCTTTTTGAGCTTCTTCCAAAGAAATGAATGTTTTTGGTGATTTTAGACCTATTTTGTTCAAAAAGTCTACAGTTTTCCATTTGTCAAAAGAAATCCCAATAACATCTTCATCTGAAACAATCACTTTTGTTCCGAATTGTTCCAATTCACTTTTTTTAGCGGAGAGGATAGGCAATTCTAAATCATTTAGTGAAATAACTGCTTTGATATTATGTTTCTTTATTATATCAATTAGAGTTGGAATATAATTTCTATCATAAATATCAGGTACTTGGATAGCAACATCAGCATCAACCAAAGCTGGTGCGGAGTTTTTTTTGTCTACTGCAAAAACTTTTCCTTGACCTTTCAGAGCCTCTTTGAAATAATTGATGAGGTAGTTTCTTCGTCCTGCACACGTGAAAAGAATATTCATATCTATTGTGTTTTAAGTGTTGTTTTGTTTGCTTCTCAAAACATCTAAATCGTTGCTTTCACAGCTCGCCACAACGACGTCTTTCTGAGAAATTACATTTTGAATTGTTTTAATCAATATTTTTACGTCATTGGTAAAAGAAATTTCCTCAACATATTTTACATCCATCTCCAATTTATCGTCCCAACTAACATTATTTCTTCCATTGACTTGTGCAAGACCAGTAATTCCTGGTCTAACGGTGTGTCTTAATTTTTCCCTTTCAGTGTAAAAAGGCAGATATTTCACCAATAAAGGTCTTGGACCTATTAACGACATATCACCTTTCAACACATTTATCAATTGCGGAATTTCATCTAATGACGTTTTTCTGACGAAAGCTCCAACCTTTGTAAGACGTTCGGCATCAGGAAGTAATTTTCCATTTACGTCTTTTTTATCATTCATTGTTTTGAATTTGATAATTTCAAAAATACGGTTGTTTAATCCTGGTCTTTTTTGGAAAAAGAAAGGTTTTCCCTGATTTGCAAAATATAAACTAATCATAACAACCAAAAATATGGGTGAAAGAATAATCAACCCAAAAAGTGCTGCAAAAAAATCAATTAAGCGTTTTATATAATTTTTGTACATATATTTATACTTTTGAAATAATAAATTTTCGTTTTCCTGTTGCTTCAACGGGAATTTCATCTACTTCCTCAATTATGACTGTTGTTTGACTGCCAAAAACGTCAATAAGTTTGTTTTCAATTTGTTTAAAAATGTCTTCTTTATTTTCAATTTTGTGGACTAATCTTAAACGAATCAGCTGTAAACTTTCTTGTATGAACTGAAATTGAACAATGTTCTTAAAGTGCCATAAGGTGTAAATTATCAGATAAGGAGGCAACAACCCTCCATCATTATTTTTAAGTAGGTCATTGACTCTTCCTTGTATTGTTTTTATGTATTTCCTTCCGTTTTTTACTCCGAAAGTACACAAATCACCTGTTTCATACCGAATCAAAGGCACCGCTTTGTTAAACAAATCCGTGATTACGATTCGTGAAAGCTCATCTTCTTGTGCTTGTTCATCGCTATCTAACTTTAAAAACTCAAAATGATAGCTCGCTTCATTTGTCAGAAAATAATCTTCACCTGTTGGAGGTTGCTGTGCAAACATTCCCATTTCTTGGTTAGAATAACGTGATACAACAGGACATTTAAAAATTTCTATCAATTCTTTTTTTGTGTGTAACAACAATTCTTCTGCCATTGAAATGATGGATTTTACTTTCCACATTGCTCCCTCTTCTTTACTTTTAGCACTCATATTGTTGACCAATTCGGCAAAGGAAGAAGCATAACCTGAGAGAACAACAGCATTTTTGTCTTTTTTCACAACTTCTTCAAGTTTGAGAATGCCTCCTTTGCTGAGATTTGAGGTGTCAAACATTCGGAAATTTTCTCTGAATAATGTCCACCAACTTTTTTGGTTGATGTTTGTCCATATTCGTAATGAGTACATTCTGTCACCAATGTGATACCCTGCAACGCTGTAAAAGAATAAAATATCCATTTTGTTTCTGAGAACTTTTTCAGGATTTTGAAAAATTCTGAATGTAATTCCCGTAGAGCCACTTGTAGTCATCACGCGCAAGGAGTCTTTTTTGTCAACATATTCTTTTGAGAAAAAACTATCATAGTGTTCATTGACTTCTTTCTTGCTGATGATAGGAAAACTTTTCAGGTTATTAGGGTCAAATTTTCTATAAAATTCTGTATTTTCACACGCATACGTTAAGATTTCACTCAAACGTTTTGCTTTAATCTCCTCATAATTGTCTTTTTGATAATAGATTTTTGCTATTTCATCGTAATGTTTTCTTTTACGACCTCCTGTCAAAAAATCTAACCCCCAAAAAATGTAATATCTGATGTTTTTCATTGTGTTATGGCTTTCTACTTTAGATATAGCAAATATCTAATCTTGAGCAGATTCTTTTAGCAAGTTTTTATATTCATTTAGTAACTCATTCCACACATACTCACGCTTGTATCGAGATTCGATCATCTTTCTACTATTCGCTTTCAATGCTCTATATGATTCATTATCGTCCAGAATTTTTAACATAGCTTCTTTCAGTATGTTTGTGTTTTTTGGGGGAATAATAATTCCATTTTCTCCGTTGACTATGATTTCGTTACAACCATTAATATCTGAGACAATGCAAGGAAGCTCCATTGCTCCTGCTTCTATTACTACATTTGGAAAACCTTCTCTGTAGCTTGGAAAAACGAGACAGTCGGATATACTGAAAAATTTCCGTACATCTTTTTGAAATCCAACGGCAATAATATTTGGGTTGTTGTTAATTTCTTGTTCAGTTTCAGGGGTAATACGGTCTATATTTCCTTCCATTCCACCGACTAAAAGTAATTTCACATACCCATATTTTGAAGAGGAGGTTATTTGTTTAAAGACAGAAACTAATTCATTAATTCCTTTATCTCTTACTAATCTTCCCACAAAAACGAAAACAAAATCATCTTTTGATATGTTCAATGAACTCCGTAATTTGTTTTTTTCTTCTGTTGAAAAAACAGAAGGAGAGAAAAATTCAGTGTCAACACCATTCACATTTCCATTAGCTATCACTTTTAGAGGTTTGGTTGTGATATTGAATTTTATCAAATCCTTTTTAACTCCTTCTCCCTCAGGATAAACATTTGTAGCAGCCCAACAAAGAAGCCTATCCATCTGAATCAAAAGTTTCTGCATCATTCCTGTTCTCGAAGGGAATATCAGTCCTGTAAAAGTATGCATTCTAATAGGGACACCAGCCATTTTTCCTGCCAACATTGAGAGTAATCCGGCTTTGGGAGTGATAGAATGTATTATGCTGGGTTTCTCTTTTTTGAAAGTGCGATAGAGTCTCACCAAAGAAACAAGGTCTTTCAGGGGTGATATTCTTCTTTCCATACTTACAGGCAAAACCTTAACGGATTCTCGTTTTGTTACTTCATCAAGTTGCTCCCCTCCTCCTGATATGGCAATCACTTCAAAATGCTCGTTTAAAAAACCAAGCTGTCCTTTCAATAGGATAAAGGAAACGGGAATAGTTGTGGTTCTAATTATTTTATGTTTTTGGGATATTTTCATTGATATATTCTCTTAGTTTTTACATTGCATAAAACACATACCCGCGTCGGCAAAGGTAGTGAAATATCAGAAACTAAACAAATTAATGAATGATATTTTAACTTCTTAATTGATCTGTTGATTTTGTATTTTGAGAAATCAATTTCGTAAATTAGAGTATCATCTAAGACAAAATAATAAGTTTATTTTTCATAGTTGTGTACTAATATTTCACTATCATAGCGCAGCATTAATAAATTTTCTTCCCAATCATCAAAAAAGTCTATATCTTTGTTAAGTATATACTCATCAATGATATATTTTGGAAAATTAGCTCCTGCCAGATAACTCAATGGGTAACCTCCTCCGAATCGGGGATTGATTTCTATGCCAATCACTCGCTTAGTTTCAGGGTTGAAAAAGAATTGCATCGTAAGACAACCTATTGCACCCTCGATTTTGTTCAATCTCTGTTTGATAAAATTTATAATTTCATTTCTCTTGGTGACACCTTTGTTGATTTCCCCAGCACGAACAAAAATTCGCTTTCGAGGAACAAGGCATTTTAGTATACCATCTTTGTCGTAATAAGTATCAACAGTAAATTCTTCGTGTGAGTTGTTGTCAATATACTCCATAAACATCAATTTGGGATTAGTAAGATGACGTTTTGTGAGTTCTGATGAATCTTTTACTATAGAGGTTTCCTTACTTGCAGAGCCGTCATAAGGTTTTATGAACAAAGGAAAGGAGGGATTGTTTTTATCAATTGCTTGTGGGATATTGATATCATTTTCCACAAAAAACGAATTAATCAATCGTTTATCTCTGCATTTTTTTACGAAATTCAAAGATGAAATGATAGGAACGATGCCATTATCTATAAAAAGTTGTTTTTTTTCTGCTAAGACAACTAATTCTGTGTCTATTGTAGGAATAATTAGTTTTATATTCCATTGCTTGCAAATTTCTAATAATGAGTCAATGTAGTTTGGTTCGATAGCACCACAAATTTCTTTGTAACCATCAGAAATCACACAAGCAGGAGCCAAAAGAGGTGTGGTGTCAACTGTGTAAACTTTGTTATTGGGATTCAGTTTTCTTATTTCTTTTTGAAAAATTTTTATCAGGGATACTCGTTGTCCAGCAGAGGTTATCAATATGTTGTTCATAGAAAAAGAGATATGATGTTTGTGTTTATCATTTAATAATATTTAAAAGTTGATTAATTCGAAATAGAAATAAAAAAAGTACTCTATTGTTAAAACATTTTATCAGTAGTTTATCTCTCTTGTTATATCCTTTAAAATTGTTTATGGGATATGCTGGGTGCTCAAGTTTTTCTAACTCTTCCAGAGTTTTTATTAGTTCAGAAAAACTTCTCTGGCTGCGGATAAAACGAATAATGGCGAAATAGGTGTACGACTCTTGTCGTTTTTTTAAACGAAAGAAAGCTTTTGAATTTTTCCTAAAATCAATTTCTTTTATGATTTCACTAAAACGCTTGGTAACGTGAAACATATCATCGGTTATTTTTTTTAGGCGTTCTATATTTTTAGTTCTAACGGTTGATTCGCTGTTCGTATAGTATGCATATACTTCATTATCATAGACACGTCCATTTTTTACTCTTAATAACAACAATGTTGTGAAAATGATGTCTTCACACACTCGCCCTTCTTCAAAAAATAGATTCTCAGCCAATTCTTTTTTGAATATGTACCAGCACGACCCGTTATAGTAGTCGTGTTCTGTGATTATTTGTAATCCATTTCCTTCTGTACTTAGTATCAAAGGCGGATCTGTTTCTAGTGAAGAAATTCGCTTCTTGGAGGTGTTATATGTCTTAAACCCTACAAAGTCTAAACCATTTTTTTCTGATATATGCAGGAACCTATTCAAGTATCCTGATTTTAGATAATCATCAGAATCTATAAAGTAGATATATTTTCCTTTTGCTGCTTTTAGTCCTTCATTACGAGCGGCACTTTGTCCTCGGTTTTCTTGATTTATAACTCTTATGTTCTTGCATTTATTAGCCAAAAAACGGCAAGTTTCTAAGCTCCCATCGGTGGAGCCATCATTGATGAGAATTATTTCAAAGCTATTTTGCGGAATATTTTGTTCAAAAAGACTTGCTACACATTCTTCGAGGTATTCTTTGGTGTTATATACAGGAATGATGATGGATAGTTTCATAAAAGGATATACATTGTAATTGCCAATAAACGAGGTAGTCCATTAAAAAATGGAATAGTTAAGGATAAATTCTTTTAATATTTTCAAGTTGATTGATATCCAAATAGTCTTGTTCTATGAGTTTTCTTGCCATAGAGCTATGCAATTTATAAAGTTCTATATTTTCAACATATTTTTTTAT
>JBGYFE010000042.1:0-7492 GCA_041819925.1 Capnocytophaga sp. | reverse complement strand
TTTTCATTTTTGTTATTTTTATTTTTGAAAAAAATCTTATGTAAATTTATAAAATACTTAAAAAGAATACGTTAGCCGCAATTGTACGTTTCTTCCCATATCGTGAGCGTAATACCGAAAGCGGTTCGTATATTCTTTATACAATTTATTCAATACATTTTCAGCAACAAGATGCACTGCAAGCGACTGTTTTCCTATCGGAATTTTTCCGCCCAATCCCACATCAAACAAATGATACGCCTCAGGTGTGTCGCCTACCAATTCTTTTGTGGGGTCGAAGCGTGTTTGTTTGGCTACAAATTGATGTTTGGCAGAAAGGTAAACATTTCGCCATTTTCCCCATTCGGGCAATTCAAAATGTATTTCTTGTCCAATGCGCTCCGACGGAATAAACGGAAAATAAGACTTGGTTTTCAATTCATTAGCATACACCACTGATGCCCGAAGGCTATATTTGAGTTGCGGTAAGAATCGATACGACAGTTCCAAATCGCCTCCTCTAAAAAAGGCATCGGCTTGCTGATACTGAAAAATCGGATATACGCCCGAAAATAACGTACGTACTTCGCCCGTTGGAGCATCATAAATATAATTTTTGATGATTTGAACGAAGAAATCTGCATTGGCGGAAAATTTTGCTGCTTCATATTTGACAGAAGTAATCCATTTCACACCCGTTTCCGATTTAAGCGTACTATCTCCGATGTCATAAGTTCCCGCTCCGTGATGTAATCCATTGCTATACAGCTCATTTACGTGTGGAGCACGCCACGCCACACCTATATTGGAAGTCATCACCCAACGATTGTTAAATTTGTAACTTCCTCCCAACATATATGTCAGATTGTGGAACGTATGCTCGCCTCCATATCGCTCTCCGAAACTGTCATAACCGTCGGCATTGAGCGTTTTGTAGTCGTAACGCAAACCCGCTTCGGCTTCCCAGCGTTCGGTAGCATATTTCTGAATGCCAAAGATGCCATATCCCACCGAAGCAAAATTCGGAATAACAGGTACTACACCCGTGCCGGGTTCGTTGTAATTCACTTGTTCTGAGAAACTTCCACCCAATTGACTTTTCCAATTTTGGTATGAATTTTCCCACGAAACGTCCAACGAATGCGTAGAAAGGTTCATATCTAACGCTGGAATGCGAGTGCGGTCTAACCGTCGAACGTTGTATTCCTGTCGGATATCCTCCTGATAGGCGTATTGTGCCGTAAGTTTTCCGCCGAAAGGCAAATGCACAAAACCTTTGACTTTTGCCAAATGATGTACTACTTTCTGTTTTGGAGCGTTGATTTGATACGAAAACGGATATGTGGTTATCGGTCGCCCGATTTCAAACCGAAGTCGTAAGTCGTCCAAATTTCCGATGTGTGAGCCATAGAAAACCCCCGTTTCGTTATTGTATTGACTATAAAAGACTTCCGTTCCCCATTTTTCCTTTTCAAATCCCGTCGCTACGGAAAAGTTAAATTCCTGTACGCCCGTATTGTTCAGGTAATAATCAGCCGTTTTAAAGTCGCCTGCTCGTTTCACAGCTCCCTGCACACGCCACGCCCATTGCGGAATGTTAGGTATGGCACTTTCGAGTTTCACAGAGGTTGCCGCTTTTCGTCCATTAGAGGCAAATGATGGACTAACCTCGCCGTGCAACGCATCACCGTAAGGCAATTTGTTGGGCGAAAGTAAAATCACGCCACCAAGCGCATCTGACCCATAACGAACGGCATCAGCACCTTTTACAACCGTAATTCGAGTCGCCATTGATGGGTCGATTTCAGGTGCGTGGTCAGCACTCCATTGTTGTCCTTCCTGTCGGACTTCGTTATTCAGAATTAAAATCCGATTGCTATGAAGCCCGTGAATGACAGGTTTGGCGATGGTTGCCCCCGACTGAATCATCGAAACTCCTTGCAGTGTTGAAAGCATTTTTGCCAGTGATTCTCCCGATTGCTTTTGAAGCTGGTTTTTGTCCAACACTTGTGCTACGGTGCTTCGAGTAACCGTTCGACTTTCGCCCACCACAACAATTTCTGAAAGCTGATTTATGCTTTCGCTGAGTTGAACCACCCAAGGTGAAACCGATGTGGGAATTGTGATGTGAGCTTGATAATCCTGATAACCTAAATAGGTGATTTTTAGCGGATATGTTCCTGCTTTTAGGTGAGCGATATTGACGTTCCCTTGATTGTCAGAAACGTAATGTTTACCCAAAAAGTGGATTATAGCCCCCGCTAATGGTTGTTTATACGTTTTATCCTCAATTTTCAGCCGAAGTGTTTCTTGTCCATAGGAGAACACTCCGCAGAAAATCAGCAGATAGAAAATATTTTTCATAAAAAATGATTGAATGTTGTAATCACAAACACGCCCCCAATAGCTCTGTTAAAGTTATAATACTTTGACAAAGAATTGAATAGCAATGCGAGAACGAAATATTTTTCGCCTGTTTGTGATGATTCCTTAAAATATGTTTTTTGACTTTATGAAGTAAGCCTATGCAATACAATATTTTACAGGAGGCGCACGGGAAGGTGTGTAAATCTCTGTATGATTTGTATATTCATATTTTATGAAGAAAGCAACCGAAGTTTCGTTTTCACAGATGTAATATGTGAAATAGGGTTGCGTGAAAAACGTGTGTAGTTGGAAAAAAACGCAATCGTGATGGTGTTCGTGTGAGTGTGAAACGTGGGCATCGTGTTGGCATTTTTTTCCTCTGGCGTGCGTACATTCCTCCTCTGCCGAATGGTGGTGATGATGTTCGTGAAAGAACTCACCAATCGGAAAAGCTACTTTCAGCATACTGAAAAGCAGGCAGAAAGCAAAAAATTGGATATGTACTTTTTTGAATTTCAAAAGGTTATATAATTAAAATTTGAATCGGTTTTTAATCCATTCTGTAATTATTTTTTTGTTAATTCCCGATTTGTTAGGAATATACATATAGGCAATTTTGTCAAAAATAAAGTTTATTCCAAAATGTTTTTCAACACCATCAATCCATTGAGAAAGGTTCAAAATGTTGGGTTTTGGAAGTTCATTTTTGTCAAAAAACATTACAGAGGTGTCATATTCGGTGAACTTCCATTGCCTGTGCTGTGTTGGTGTTACATTTGTGATTTCTATTTCAAATGTATTGTTCAAAATTTTGGGTGGATACAATGTAATGGTTAAAACAAATCGTTTTTTTTGCTCCTCTTTGGAAATGTTATGAGCTGGAATCCATTCGCCATCAGTAGTCAAAACGAAAGTTATGTACCAATTATTATATGGGGTGATAGGCTGAATTTTTAATTTATTAAATAATTGATATACAGGTATATTATGGTGATTTTTTTTGTAATATACTTCTATTTCATTTGTTAAAGGATGTTTTATTTCATCAAGAGTAAAAATTTGGTGCAAAATTCCTAAAAACCAAGGTTTTCCCGTTGTGTATTGTTTTATGAGTTGATTGAAATATGCTAAAACCTTTTCATTTTTGGAAAAAGCCAAAACAGACCAAAGGATATGCAATCCGTGAATGTCAAAATCGGCGACTTCTGTCCGTTGAGTTTGATCATATTCTTCCAAGCATTGTAATAAAAAATCATCTATTTCATCAGTAGAAAATTTTTTTACTTTGGCAATCGTTTTATTATCTTCAATAGGATTTCCGAAGGCTACTCGTTGATATAACTGCCCAATCAACTTCTGTCCATCTTTTGATAGTTGATTTTTATTTTTTTCTAAAATATCCCTAATGAAAAACATATTTTTTGCGTTGAGTATAGATGAAATATTCTTGATATTAAAGAATCGGTCTGCAAAGGTACGAAAAATATTAGAAAATCGAAAAATAGAAAAGAAAAACCCGACAATCACTGTCGGGTTTTCAAACGAAATAATATCTTTTTGTTAAACGTTTATTTTACTTTTTCAACAATAGCTTTGAAAGCTTCTGGGTGGTTCATTGCCAAATCGGCAAGAACTTTACGATTTAATTCAATGTTATTAGCTTTCAATTTCCCCATAAATTGAGAGTATGACAAGCCGTGAAGTCTTGCACCTGCGTTGATACGCACAATCCACAAGGCACGGAATGTTCTCTTTTTGTTACGGCGGTCTCTGTAAGCATATTGCATTGCTTTTTCAACAGCATTCTTGGCTACCGTCCAAACGTTTTTTCTGCGACCAAAGAAACCTTTGGCTTGCTTCATTATTTTTTTTCTACGAGCTCTGCGAGCTACTGCATTTACTGATCTTGGCATAAAATTTTAATTTTTTTTGTAGTAGGTGGTCATTTTTTGACACTTTCTTTACCCACTCCACGGTTATTAATTCCCTTTTTGAGCTAAAAGTGATTACTCACTTTGAAATACTCAAAAGCATCGATTTACAATTATTTTAATCCTAATTGTCTTTTGATGCTCGCTTCATCATTGGCGTGAACCAATGTTGCGTGTGTTAGTTTTAGCTTACGTTTTGTTGATTTTTTAGTCAAAATATGGCTTTTGTAAGCGTGCTTTCTTTTAATTTTACCTGAGCCTGTTACTTGAAAGCGTTTTTTAGCCCCAGATTTCGTTTTAATTTTTGGCATTTTGCTTTGATTTTTGTGATATTATTTCGTTTTATGCTTTTTTTAAAGCGGGTGCAAATCTACAACATTATTTTTTCTTAGGCAAGGGCGCAAGGAACATTGTCATTCTTTTTCCTTCTAATTTTGGCATTTGCTCCACTTTTCCGAACTCTTCAAGGTCAGTGGCTAAACGCAACAGCAAAATTTCCCCTTGGTCTTTATAGATGATTGACCTTCCTTTGAAAAACACGTATGCTTTCACTTTTGAACCTTCTTTGAGGAACTTTTCACCGTGTTTTTTCTTAAATTCATAATCGTGTTCATCGGTTTGAGGACCAAAACGAATTTCCTTGATAACCACTTTTGTGGCTTTTGCCTTCATTTCTTTCTCACGTTTTTTCTGTTCGTAAAGAAATTTTTTATAATCAATCACTTTACAAACAGGAGGCGTTGCATTTGGTGAAATTTCAACCAAATCCAATTCTAATTCTTCTGCAATTTCCAATGCTTTGCGAGTGGGGTATACGCCTGTTTCGACATTCTCCCCAACCAAACGAACCTCAGGCACGCGAATATCTCGGTTAATTCTGTGAAGTTGTTTGTCGTCTCTACCCGGTGTGTTAACTTTCTTGTTAATAGCTATTTTATTTTTTTGATTACTAACTTACTTGATGCTGAATTTTTTTACAATATAATATTCAGGAATTATCTAAACGATTTGATGCTTTTGCTGATTTCATCTTGGATGATTTTCGCAAATTCATCTATCGAAATGGAACCCAAATTCTCTCCGCCGTGTTTGCGTACTGAGATTTTACCCTCTTTCTCCTCATTTTCGCCCACAATCAACATATATGGGATTTTTTGAGTTTCTGCCTCACGGATTTTTTTGCCAATAGTTTCATTACGATTATCTATCAGGGTGCGAATTTCGAAATTTTCTAACAATTTCAAAACTTTTTGAGCATAATTTTCATATTTCTCACTCAAAGAAAGTATGATGGCTTGATTAGGCATTAACCAAAGAGGGAAATTTCCTGCGGTATGTTCCAATAAAATGGCAACAAAACGCTCCATACTTCCAAAAGGTGCACGATGAATCATTACAGGTCTATGTAATTCATTATCAGAACCTTTGTACCATAAATCGAATCGTTCAGGTAGGTTGTAATCCACTTGGATTGTTCCGAGTTGCCAACTTCTGCCCAAAGCATCTTTTACCATAAAATCCAATTTCGGGCCATAAAAAGCCGCCTCACCTGTTTCAATTACATAATCGAGTCCTTTTTCCTTAGCAGCATTGATAATGGCTTGCTCTGCTTTTTCCCAATTTTCATCACTTCCGATGTATTTTGCTGGATTTTCAGGGTCACGTAACGACACTTGTGCCGTGAAATTCTCAAATCCGAGCGAACCAAACACATACAGCACCAAATCAATTACATTTTTAAATTCTTCATCTAATTGTTCAGGTGTACAGAAAATATGCGCATCATCTTGTGTGAAACAACGAACACGCGTAAGTCCGTGTAATTCACCACTTTGCTCGTATCGGTACACTGTTCCAAACTCGGCAAAACGCTTCGGAAGGTCTTTATAACTCCAAGGTCGTGAGTTGTAAATTTCACAATGGTGCGGACAGTTCATAGGTTTGAGTAAATACTCCTCTCCTTCGTTGGGTGTAGCAATAGGCTGAAAACTGTCTTTTCCGTACTTTTCCCAATGCCCCGAAGTTACGTACAAATCCTTATGCCCAATATGTGGAGAAACCACTTGCTCGTATCCTGCTTGTTTTTGTGCTTTTCTGAGGAAAGCCTCTAAACGCTCACGCAGGGCAGCCCCTTTCGGAAGCCAAAGAGGTAACCCTTGTCCTACTTTTGATGAGAAGGTGAAAAGCTCCAATTCTTTACCTAACTTTCTGTGGTCACGCTTTTTAGCTTCTTCCAAAAGAGTTAAATAATCGGTTAAATCTTTCTGTTTAGGGAAAGAAATTCCGTAAACACGGGTAAGTTGTTTATTTTTTTCATCACCTCGCCAATAAGCTCCTGCGATGCTCAATATTTTCACGGCTTTCACAAATCCTGTGTTGGGTAAATGCCCACCACGACAAAGGTCAGTGAATGTACTGTGGTCACAGAATGTGATGCTTCCATCTTCCAGATTTTCAATAAGTTCTGTTTTGTATGGATTGTTTTTGTAAAGCTCTAATGCTTCTTTTTTGCTTACAGAACGCATTGAAAAAATGTGTTTTCCTTTGGCAATTTCAAGCATTTTTTTCTCAATTTCAGGAATGTCTTTTTCCGAAAAACTGACATCGCCGAAATCAACATCATAATAAAATCCGTTTGCAATGGCAGGACCGATAGTGAGTTTAATATTCGGATAGGTCTCTTCCAATGCCTGTGCCAAGATGTGAGCTGATGAATGCCAAAATGCTTTTTTGCCCGCTTCATCATTCCAAGTGTATAAAACTAAACTTCCGTCGGTGGTCAAAGGCGTACTCGTTTCAATCGTATGTCCGTTGTAACTTGCTGATAATACGTTTCTTGCCAATCCCTCGCTGATGCTCACTGCCACATCATAAGGGGTAACTCCTTTTGCATATTCCTTAACTGAACCGTCGGGTAGTGTAATCTTAATCATATATTCCTGTTTGTTTTGAAGCGACAAATATATTAATTTTCATTGAAAAATTTTAATAAATAAACAAGAAATTTATTCCGTAAATAAGTTCTTAAAATAAGATGACTTTTTTTGAAAATTAGAAATTTAAAATTTGTTTCTTGTTTAATTATTTAATTTATTGATTTTGTTATTGTTGTGTGTTTTTTGCTTTTGATTTTTCTTCTGAAATCTCTTTTTTCTTTTCCTTTTTGTAAAGCGGAATTAGGTATGAAATGGTGTAGTTATAACTTGCTCCAAATC
>JBGYFE010000041.1:0-48382 GCA_041819925.1 Capnocytophaga sp. | reverse complement strand
TTCTTCGGCTCCACCGCCGTAAAATCCTTGCATTGCCCACAAGGCACATTGTTGCGAAGGTGTAAGAGATGGTAATATTTGATTGATTTCGGCATTGCTCATCGGGCGGTACTCAAAGGTAGCCGAAGTGATAAGCGGAGGATAACTGTCAAAAATTTCTGCTAAAATGATGTTAGATTTGGCGTAATTTTTCTGAGCTTTGTAAGCTCCCGAAACATAATTTAACGCACGGAAATACAGCGAGTTATCTTTTGGTTGCTCTTTTTTTGTTTGGTCAAAAAAAGCTATTGTAGCACTTCGGTTGTCCGAATAAAATTTTAATCGCAGCACCTGAAACCAAATTCGATTCGCAAAAAAATGAATCAGATTTGTCCATCTTTTGGTAAAAATCTTCTACTTTTTTTACAATTTGAGCATTGGCTTTCAATTGATTACGTTCGTCATAATTCCAAGGGTCATATTTTGCATTGGTAATTTGTTCATTGCCACGAGCAATTTCTAAAAACGTAAAGAAATTTTGGACTTTTTTGTCTTGCAAACTTGGCGAATGCGGTAAGGAAACGCTTTTTTTGTTCTTCACAGCCGACTGATATTTACTGATATTTTCCATAGCTTCATCGCTATAAAGGTAATAATCAATAGCTTCTGAGGAAAGTGATTTCCCTAAATACTTGCTCCAATCCTGATTGTTGATTTGCAGAAAAACTGTTTTTGTTTCCTCTACATCGGCATTGTAAAACGGACGAGAAGATTCCAAAAACAAAGGTTTATATTCTTTTTTTGGAACAGCAATTTCGGGAGCAAATAATGAGTTGTAGGCTTCCCAAAATCCGTCATCGGCACAAGCATACAAATAAGTTCCATAGCTAAGGGCAGCAACGCCTGTTATTTTAACGAAGGTTTTCAATAATTTTGCTTTCATATCTATCAATATTCGTATTTAAGTCGTATAAAATAATTTCTTTCGGAGCTTGGTCAAGGTATTTTTCCAAGTCGGTTTTCATTGTTTGTAAATCGGTTTCGCTGATTTCTTCGATTTTGATTTGGTCGCCTTTTTCCCAGATTCGACCTTTGTATTCGGTTTGTTCTGTAACGAGATAAATGTTGTCAGAAATTTTGTTAAATAATTGAAATTGAGTCATTTCGTCAGAAGTAAGTCCGCCTACCAAATTCTGAACTACACCATTTTGAGAATGTACTCCCCAACTGAAAATCGGCAAAGCAACATTGAGTTCCAGCGGATATTTTTTCAAATATGGCAAATATTGCATTGCAGTTTCGCGATTGTAAATAGAATTTCTGCCCGAAGCTGTAATTTTGTCCATATTGTAGTACATCAACACGCCGTAATCTACGGGAGGAACGCCTGTTTTTTGGTGGTATTTCACCTGATGCAAACGAATGGTAGCCGAAAGCCTGATATTTTGTTTTTGTCTGAAAAGTTGCAGAAATTCAAAATAACGTTCCTTGCTTTTGAGCGACCAATCGCAGTCAAACTGAATTTCGTTTGGATTTATTTCGTACGTTTTATTTATCTGATTGATATATCGATGTAAATTTTCCGCCAAGATTTCCACTGAAATAGACGCATCTAAAAACACTTCATTTTTGATGTAAATAACAGGAATAACTTCTTTATTTTCAATATGTTTCTTGTTGATTTCGATAGGAGCAATGGGTACCGCTTGGGCATTGCGAATCGCTACATCACAGTATCGAACGTACACTTTCTCAATCTGGTGTCGGTCAAGAAATTGTTGTTCTTTCGTGGTAAAATTAAGGTCTGTTCTCCAAAAATAGACGCTCAACACAGTAGTTGGCTTGTTTTGACAACTTACCAAAAGCAAACATAGCAACGTGAAAGTGATTCGTTTTTTCATAGAGGCAAATGTATAAAAATACATAGAATGTTTTTAGAATTATTTTCCGAATATCAAATTTTGAACTATCAAAGAAGAAAACCCAAAATGAGGCTTTTTTTAGCCAACCTTGTGACCAATTTATGATAAAACGCAATTATGCCAAAACTTTTGATGTATTTAAAACTCGGATAATCAGTAAAATAGCCGCAACAATCATTGTTCAATACATCAACAAATTTATTTCTGACAGAAATATCAATAATTTAAAATGCACTACGGGTGCTAAATAGATTTCAGATATAAGACAGACAAAAGAGAAGGAAAATCTAAAAAATTATTTAAAAATAGGTTATGACGAAAATATAAAAAAGAAATAGAAAAATATTTTTAGATTAAAATGTTGTAAATCAAAGGTTTGGTTTAAAAATTAAATGTTTGTAAACGCCTCCTGCCAAGGTTTGTTCATTAGTAAAGACAAACCCCAAGCGAGCGTACAATTTTTCAGCTTGTGGATTTTTTGCGTCCACTAATAATCCTATTCTTTGATTTTTAGTTTCAGCGACATATTTTTGAAGAAAAGTAATAAGTTGTGAACCAATGCCTTTTCCCTGACTTTGTGGACTTACGCTGACCGTATCGATATAAATCTCGCCTGCTTCGGTTTCATCTTCCACAGAAACAACTGAGCCATATTTTTCCAGAATTAGGTCTAAAACAGGTTGTCTAAGAGTTTGTAAATCAGCTCCATCATAAAACACTAATGAACCAAAAACCTTTCCATTTTGTTCAAAAACAAGTGTGTTTTTAAAAGAATATTGATTATTTTCTTGTAAAAATAAGGTTTTCAGAAACAAAATCGCTTCCGATTTACTTTCCTTTCCAATGAGCTTATAAACAATCTCTTCCATTGCTTGGAACATCAATGGCGCTACAAACTCAACATCATTTTGAGTGGCAAAACGTATCATATTTAATTAACTGAAAATCAATATTTTTTTTTTTTTTTAGCAAGATATTAAAATTAAAGCAGTTAGAATGGTTGTCAGTGTTTTCATTATTTCATAATAAACTCGCAAGCGCCAAAGCTACGAAAAAAATATTGATAAAGATTTTTAAATTTCATTTTTTTATTATTTACTTTGTAACTCAAAGAAATTAAAATAGATAAACAAAGTATTTTTAAGCAATGAAAATAATTTTGGCATCGGCATCGCCACGCAGGCAACAGTTTTTCAAAGAACTTGGTTTAGATTTTGAAGTTATTCTTAAACCTATTGATGAAGTTTATCCGCAAACGCTACAACGTGAGGAGATTACAAACTTTTTAGCTACACAAAAAGCTCTTCCATTTTGTGGAACATTAAAGCAAAATGAAATTCTAATAACTTCTGATACAGTGGTTTGGCACGAAGATAAGGCTTTGGGCAAACCTAAAAATTATGAAGAAGGTTTTGAAATGCTTAGGTCACTTTCTGGAAAACAACACGAAGTGATAACATCGGTTTGTTTTACTACTTTGGAACGACAAAAAATTGTTAATTGCATAACAAAAGTAGTTTTTAAATCGTTTACAGACAGGGAAATAGATTTTTATTTAACCCGTTACAAACCGTATGACAAAGCCGGAGGATATGGCATTCAAGAATGGATTGGTTATGTGGGAGTTACGCATATTGAAGGTTCGTATAATAATGTCATTGGTCTTCCTATACATTTGGTTTATGAAATTTTACAAGATTTTGAAAATCAAAGTTAAAATAGTTTGGAATAATATTATAAAAATTGTATTTTTGACGCGGTAATATTGTTAATAAATTAAACTGAGGATTTTATGCAAGGAAGTACGAAAGTAGATAACATTCAACACGAGTTATTTGAAGATGCACAACGCCGAATTAAACAAAAAAAGATGCTTTTCTTCCACTTTTGGGTGTTTGTTTTAGGATGTGTATTTATGGTGATTATCAATAAATTACTTTATAGTAATGCAACATATAATTGGTATATTTGGGGAATTCTTGCTTGGACGTTTCTTTTCTTGTTGCACGTGATAAATGTTTTTATTGTAAACCGATTTATGGGGAAAGATTGGGAGCGAAAACATCGTCAGCGTTTAGTTGAGTTACAGCAAAAAAAACTTTTAAAAATGGAAGTAACCATCGAAAAAGAATTTCAAAAAGAAAAAGAAAAGGCTGAGAAAGAACTTTCAAAGGAGCAGAAAGAGAATCAATCTCAATAAAATCTAAATATTTATGATAACACTCATTGCGGCAGCTTCTGAAAATAATGCTTTGGGGTATAGAGGGAGTTTACTTTGGCATCTCCCAAAAGATTTTAAAAGGTTCAAAGATTTAACTACGGGGCATTGTATCATAATGGGACGTAAAACATTTGAAACTTTTCCTAAACCATTGCCTAATAGGAAACATATCATAATTACACATCAACTTGATTATCAGGCAAAAGACTGCATTGTTGTTAAGTCATTGGAGGAGGCTATTGAAAAGGCAGTCGTTTTTGATGAGAATCCGTATGTGATAGGGGGAGGGGAGATATACCATTTAGCGATGAATATAGCGGATAAAATAGAACTTACCAGAGTGCACGTTGAATTTGAGGAAGCAGATGCGTTTTTTCCTGAGATTTTAAGTCAAGAGTGGGAATTGGTTTTTTCGCAATATGTTCCTTCCGATGAAAGTCATCAGTATAGTTTTACTTTTGAAACTTACTTTAAAAAAAGAGCATAATACACTAAAAATTAGTATTCTTACGATGAATACGTTTGGCTACTTTAAAGAACTGTAAAAAAATATACGAACCACGAGGTTGTGGGCGTTCGTTTTGTTAATAAATAAAATTTGGATAATTTATGTTATTTTTATAAAAATACAAACTAATAGTAAGATACTATGAAAACAATTGTTGCGTTGTCAAACAACGGAAAAACGGGAAAAACAGAATCTTTGCGAGTACTTGCAAAAATGTTGTTAAAAAGTTATCCTGATGTGAAAAACGCAGGAGGAAAATTTGTGGAAGTTCCTTCATATGGTGATTTTAGATTTGTCGCTGAAATCAATTCCAAAAAAATCGGAATAGAAAGTGAAGGAAATCCAGATTCACTTTTAAAAGAAAGGCTGGGAGATTTGACCAAACTTGGTTGCGAAATTATCTTTTGCACTTCCAGAACTCGGGGTGAAACTGTTAAAACTATCGAAGAAGTTGCTGAAAGTAATGGTTTTCAGATTGTTTGGACATCAACCTATCAGGCAAAAGACCCCGAAAAACATCGTTTTTTTAATGAACTAAAAGCAAAACATCTTTGGGAATTGGTACAAAAGCTGAATTTGCTGTAAATTTTTATTATCAGTTACAAAAAAAAAAGACGCTGGCATTCTTTGCCAGCGTTTATTTTTTTGAAATTTTGAGTGATTTATTCACCCATATCACGTTCCACTTGTTTGATTTCTTTTAAGTGTTCAATGATTTTATTGATTTCTTCAGTTTTGTCAACTTCAATTGGAATTTCTATTTTTGAGTATTCCCAACGGATAACTAAATTGATTTTTGTATCGCTGATTCCTTCAAAAGATATTTCTAATGACTCTTGCAATTCCTTTTGTTCTTGAACAGGAATTTTTACCTCAATAGCGTTTTCGTTCGGGTCATAACTGTAAGCTCCCCACGCATCAGCATCATAGTTTAAAACTACTGTCCACTCTTTTTCTTCGGGTGTGATAAAAATGGCGTAACGACCTATTTTTGTGGGTTTTCCGCCAAAAATTACACTTTGTTCAAAAGTAATATTTGTAGCTTCGTTTGCTCCTACGCGCCAAATTTTTCCATAAGGAACGAGCTCTCCAAAAATTTTACGTCCACGAACACTTGGTCGACCATAATCTACCGAAATTTTCGTTACAGAAAACTGCTGTGAAATCACTTGCCTTGGGCTTGCCATCGGATATTTATAATTTTGAGAAAAACCAATGTAAGCGAATAAAAAAAACAAAAAAGTAATAATTTTTTTCATAATTATTTATTCAAAAGTGAGATTGATTAAAAAACCACGCGATTTAATTTTATTCAAATTACTTGTCCACGGGCTTGCGCTATTGTTGTCAGGAATAAGCTCATTATTAATAGAAAACAGCCCTCTGATGGAAGGTGAAAATCGGAAATATGGCGTGTAAATGTCAAATCCGATACCTAATTCGTAGAAGAAAACACTTCTCTGTGAGCGGAAAGTTCCTTCATAATTATCGATATTCAAATTGTAATTTCCGCTGAGATTGATAGCCATCGAACCCCCTGCTGTTAGATAGGGTTTGAAATTATACCAACGGTCTGAACTGAATTTCAAAAGCAAAGGAATGTAAATGTATGTAGATTTTACCTCACGGAGATAATCTCTTTTTTCGTCCATTCCAGGAAAATACAAATCACGTTTGTTGTAAACTAATCCTGGTTCAATGCGCAGGTCGAGATATTTCATCAAACGCATTGACCCCGAAAGACCTACGTTAAATCCCCAATTTTTATCTGTTCTGATTTCACGAAGTGTGGGAGTCGCATAGTTTAATTGTTCATAATCAAACTTAAAATCAAACATATTTGCACCAAAATAATATCCCCATTGCAGCGGTTTTTCGTCAAAATGTTCTAAATTTAAAAGTGGGTGCTCACGCTGCGCCCAAACAGAAGAAAATCCGATAAAAAGGGTGATAAACAAAGAAAATATTCGTATTTTTTTCATTTTTAAACAATATTAGGTTTGTTTCCTGTGTAAATTGTAGCAACTCCTCCCAAAGTTTTTGGGTAGTATTGCGTATTGTTGTATCCGACTTGGTCTAAAATAGCTCTAAATTTTTTTCCGTAAGGGAAAGCCGAAGCTGATTTTGATAGGTAGGCATAGGCAGAACGGTCTTTCGAGAAAAATTTTCCGATGGAAGGCATTACAAATTTGGTGTAAACGAAATAACCTTGTCTGAAAGGAAATTTTTCAGGAACAGAAGTTTCTAAAACTACGAGTCTTCCGCCAGGGCGAATAACTCTGTAAATTTCAGAAAGTCCTTTTTCTAAATTTTCAAAATTTCGTACGCCAAAAGCAACGGTTACAGCATCGAAATGATTGTCTGGAAAAGGTAAATTTTCACTATCGCCGTGAACAAGTTCAATGCGGTTAGTTAGATTTTTTTTCTGAATTTTTTCTTTTCCCACAGCAAGCATTCCTTCTGAAATATCTAAACCTACAACTTGCAAATCGTTAATTTGGGTGAGAGCAATAGCTAAATCGCCAGTGCCTGTAGCCACATCAAGCACCTTTTTAGGCTGAATTTCAGCCACTTTTTCGACTACAAATTCCCGCCATTTGATGTCAGAACCCCACGAAATGACCCGATTTAGTCCGTCGTAAGTTCCTGAAATAGAATCAAACATCTGGGCAACTTGCCTTTTCTTTCCTTCGGTAGAATTTTTATAGGGTGTGATTATGTTATCAGTCATTGACCTTGTTTAAGTTTTCTGCAAAGATAGATAAAAAGTTGAAAGTTAAAAGTTGAAAGTTAAAAAATAATACCAAAATGACATTAAGAGTGAAATTAAACGGGGTAGTATGCACGAAAAAATACTTGGTATTATCTTTTTTCTTTTAAGTTTTTCGGATTTTATCGTAAGATGAGTTTTTATCGCAAAAATAACAGAAAATTGCCCAAAAAAACTTATTTTTCTTGGGCAATTTCACGTCTATGATAGCTTACTTATTATCTTTCTATTTAATTTTTCGCAACCAATTTCGCATATCTACCTCTTGGGCAATGGCTTCTCTTAGTGCTGTGATTGGAATACGCACTTGTTCCATTGTGTCACGATGACGCAGCGTAACAGTATTGTCCTCTTTGGTTTGATGGTCAACGGTTACACAGAAAGGCGTTCCTGCTGCATCTTGACGGCGATATCTTCGCCCTACGGCATCTTTTTCGTCATAAGCCACATTGAAATCAAATTTTAAATCGTCAATAATTTCTTGTGCAATTTCAGGCAATCCGTCTTTTTTAAGTAGCGGAAGCACAGCCACTTTGGTTGGTGCTAACACAAAAGGCAAACGCAAAACGGTTCGAGTATCGCCTCCTTCCAAAGTTTCTTCTTGCAATGAATTTGAAAACACAGCCAAGAACATACGGTCTAAACCAATAGAAGTTTCTAACACATACGGAACATAGCTTTTATTTTCCTCAGGGTCAAAATATTGCAATTTCTTTCCTGAATACTTTTCGTGATTTCCTAAATCAAAATCTGTGCGAGAGTGAATACCTTCTAACTCTTTGAATCCGAACGGAAAACGGAACTCAATATCGCAAGCTGCATCGGCATAGTGAGCCAATTTTTCGTGGTCGTGGAAACGGTAATTTTCATTGCCCATTCCTAACGAAAGATGCCATTTCAAGCGAGTTTCTTTCCAGTATTCGTACCATTGTTGTTGTGTTCCGGGCTTGATAAAAAACTGCATTTCCATTTGTTCAAATTCTCGCATACGGAAAATAAACTGACGCGCAACTATCTCATTTCGAAAGGCTTTTCCTGTTTGAGCAATTCCAAACGGAATTTTCATACGTCCTGTTTTTTGAACGTTCGAGAAATTGACAAAAATGCCCTGTGCCGTTTCAGGGCGCAAGTACAAATCCATTGCCGTGTCGGCAGTAGCTCCGAGTTTTGTCCCGAACATTAGGTTAAATTGTTTCACATCTGTCCAATTTCTTGAACCCGATTCAGGGCAAGCAATTTCCAACTCTTCTATCAAGGCTTTTACGTCTGCTAAATCCTCGTTTTCAAGTGATTTTGCCAAGCGTTTCAAAATGCTTTCGGCTTGGTTTTTATATTCAATCACTTTGGCGTTTGTGGTGATAAATTGCTCTTTATCAAAAGATTCACCAAAACGTTTTTCTGCCTTTGCAATTTCTTTTTCAATTTTAGCTTCAATTTTAGCTACGTGGTCTTCAACCAAAACATCGGCACGATAGCGCTTTTTTGAGTCTTTGTTATCAATGAGCGGATCGTTAAAGGCATCAACGTGTCCTGACGCCTTCCAAGTGGTTGGGTGCATAAAAATCGCTGCATCAATCCCTACGATGTTATCGTTCATTTGAACCATCGCTTTCCACCAATATTCACGAATGTTTTTCTTCAATTCAACACCGTTTTGTCCGTAATCATAAACGGCACTGAGTCCATCATAAATTTCACTCGACGGAAAAATATATCCGTATTCTTTTGCGTGAGAAATAACTTTTTTAAAAAAATCTTCTTGATTTACCATAGTTTTTCAATTGTAAGCTAAAAGTTGAATTTTTTTTGTTATTGTTAATCAAATATTTAGCTCGTTAATGATATTATGTATTTGTAAAAAAAATCAACGCACAAACATAGTAAATAATTTTAAAAAAACATATTTTTGCCATAGAATTATGGTTCAAAATCTAATTATTGAACCTATGTTTTTCGTCAGAAAAAATACTTTCAGGTAAAAAATCGATGATGTAATAGTTTGATAGTCTGTGATTTTTTTTGATAGATTTCCCTTTTTATTCGTTCTGAAAAACGATTAGAAATTTACTTGTTAAGTTTTTTAGTTATGCGCGTAGCTTGTCATTATTCACATTCCCATACAAAATCTTCTACTTTTGCTTGCATTTCAGGGCGAAATTCGTAATGCCACCATTCAGAGTAAATAGATTTGAAGTTGTGTTTATCGAGAATAGATTTCAATAAATTACGATTTTTTAGAACCTCTTTCGGGAGGTTAGTGTAAGTGTGATGTGCTTTTTTTCCAAAAAAATCAAAAGGTGTTCCCATATCTAATTCTTTTCCGTTGGCATCAACCAAGGTTAAATCCACAGCTGCTCCTCGATTATGCTTTGAACCTTTGGCGGGATTGGCAACATAGTGTGTGCCAGGCAAAATTTTCCACATTTTTTTCTGAACGGAAAGCGGTCGGTAACAATCAAAAATTTTGATGCGGTATCCCAAAGTTTTAAATTCTTCATTGGCCTTGTGAAGAGCTTCGGCAGTGGCTTTGCGCAAATAACATTCGCCGCAATCATAAACTTGTTGCTTTAAAAAGTTATCAGACGTAGCATATTTCATATCAAAAATAAAATCCTTTGAAAGTGTTTTAATGTTCACAAAATCAGTTTGTTGAGAAAATCCTAATAGAGAAAAAAAGCAAAACAATAAAATTATATTCTTCATTTTTAAGATTGTTTTAAGTTGTCAAGAAAGCATTATTTGCGCTTTTTTCAGCGCCTCAATAAATGTGTCAATTTCTTGAAAAGTATTATAGACGGCAAAACTTGCGCGCACCGTACCTGGAATGCAGTAAAAATCCATAATTGGTTGCGCACAATGATGTCCCGTTCTGACGGCAATGCCAAGTTTGTCTAAAATTGTGCCAATATCATACGGATGTATTCCATTGATATTAAATGAAATAACAGCCGTTCGTTTGCTTAAATCATCATTGCCATAAATCTCAATATTTTCAATATGTTTTAACTTTTCAGTAGCGTATTTCAACAGTTGATGCTCGTGTTTAGCAATATTTTCAATGCCTAATGTATGGATATAGTCCAGCGCTGCACCAAAGGCAATGCCTCCGCAAATATTCGGCGTTCCTGCTTCAAATTTATGAGGCAAATCAGCGTAAGTTGAGCCTTCAAAACGTACTTCTTTAATCATTTCGCCTCCTCCTTGATAAGGCGGAAGTTGTTGTAAAAGTTTTTCTTTTCCATAAAGTATTCCAATTCCCGTAGGTCCATACATTTTGTGAGCAGAAACTGCATAAAAATCCACATCAAGGGCTTGAAAATCAGTCTGAATATGTGGAGCAGCTTGCGCTCCGTCTACCAACACCACAGCTCCCTTTTGGTGTGCTTTTTCAATGATAAATTCAATCGGATGTATGTTTCCTAAGGCATTTGAAACGTGTTGTATGCACACAATTTTTGTTCTATCAGTAAGCAATTTATCAAATTCGCTTAAATCCCAACAACCTTTTTCATTCATAGGAATGACTTTCAATTGAGCCCCACTACGTTGGCAGGCAAATTGCCAAGGAACGATATTACTGTGATGTTCCGAAGCTGATATAAGCACCTCATCATCAGCGTTTAACAAAGATGCGTATCCGTTTGCCACTAAATTAATAGCGTGCGTAGTTCCACTGGTAAAAATAATTTCGGAGGCGTTTTTAGCGTTGAAATGTCGTTGCAATTTTTGTCGAGCTTTTTCAAAAGCATCAGTAGCTTCTTGGCTGAGTGTATGCACCCCTCGATGAATATTGGCGTTCAAAAAAGAATAATAGTGTACAATGCTGTTAATGACCTGAATAGGTGTTTGTGAGGTAGCCCCATTATCAAAGTAAATCAATGGTTTATGATTGATGTGACGTTCCAAAATAGGAAAATCTTTACGTATTTCTTCTATGGATTTCATTGAATTTCAGCTATTTTTTTGTTTAATATTGGATAACCGACTTAATTTTGATTAAAAAACGCACTACTCGGCTATCAAAAGCCAAAAATATTTATTTTTTATGATATTCATTACTAAATTGAAAAATAAAATGTAATTTTGTGGTTTAAAGATTGTTTTAAGTAATAATTTCCGATAGATTAAAATGCCGTTATTTTATTTACAACCTATTGATAGTAATACGTTTATAGAAGAATATAAACCCCAACAACTTGGTTTTCAATTGCACAAACATCTTTCAGAAGGAGGATTACCTGATTTAGAAAATGTGAAGATTGCCTTTTTTTGTATTGAAAACGAACAGCGAAAAATGACTGATTTCCGCAAAATGTTGTATCCGCTTTATGTAGGAAATTGGAGTTTTTCGGTGGCAGATTTAGGAAATTTAGTTGAAAGTCCTTCTGTGAGTGATACGTATTTTGCTATAAAAGAAATGGTTGGATTTTTAGCAAAAAAAGGAATTACAACCGTTGTTGTGGGAGGTGAACAGCATTTGACCTACGCGCTTTATCGCGGTTTTGACTGCTTGGAACAGATGGTAAACTTGGTGAGTGTTGATGCCAAATTTGATTTTAATGACAAAGACGAACTTTTTTCAGAAAACTCATATTTTAGCAAAATTCTGACCGAAAAGCCGATAAATTTGTTTGATTTTACAAATTTAGGTTACCAATCATATTATGTAGCTCAGGAAGAATTGGATTTGCTTGATAAAATGTGTTTTGATGCGTATCGTTTGGGCAACGTAACAAGTGATTTGCCTTCAATTGAGCCTGCGATGCGTGATGCTGATATGGTTAGTGTGGATATGACAAGCGTTCAAGCACGCGATATAGGTAATTTATTGGGCTACGTAAACGGTTTTTCAAATCGTGAAATATGCACCATTTCTCGCTATGCAGGTATTAGCAGTAATGTGCAAGTCTATGGTATTTTTAACATTCCGCAAACGGTTTTAGCTTCGGAGTTGATAGCACAAATGTTGTGGTACTTTTGTGAAGGATATAATTTCAGAATCAAGGAATTACCACTTGTGAATGATGAAAATTACATACATTACATTGTTCCGATTGATGACATTCAGGTAGAATTTTTCAAAAGTAACACCACAGGGCGTTGGTGGATGAAACCTGGAAGTGATAGGTTTTCAGGTCATCAAAATCATTTACCATTAGGGTTGATGCCGTGCAACCACAAAGAATATGTGGAGGCAACACAAGGAATTATTCCTGAGCGTTGGTGGAAGTCTTATCGAAAATCAATGCAATAAATTTTGAACTTTTAGGCAGAGAAAAAAGTAATTTTTTTGCTCGTTTTTTTAGTTGGGTGCGTTTGTTTCCTTTCGTACCCAGCCCTTTTCGTGGACATAACATCGGACAAAATCGTACAACGCAACTCTTCTCTTTACTATAAAATTAATTCACTTACCTAAATTTCACTCTTGAAAAATATATAAATCTTTTTGTTTTTTAAAAAGGAGAATACATAAAAAAATAATACTTTTTTAAAGAGGTAGTATATTTTATGTGGGGTGTATTTGTTTTTTTATATATTATTTTTACATTTGCCCCCTAAAAATATATCGTTATGCCAAATTTAAGATTTAATGCACTAAAAGAGGTTGGTACAAGAAAACCTATTTTAATTACGGAAAAAGGAAGACGTTCTGAGCTTTTTGCCAAAAACGTATTTAATGAAGAGGCTATGCGCCAATTTATGACTAATGAGGCTTTTGAAAGTGTGATGAATTCCATTCATTACGGAATCAAAATTGACCGCAAAATAGCTGACCAAGTGGCTGCTGCGATGCGTGATTGGGCAATTTCAAAAGGAGCGACACACTACACCCATTGGTTTCAACCATTGACAGGAACAACTGCCGAAAAACACGATGCTTTTTTTGAACCTGTTGGGAGAAGTAGAGCTATTGAAAAATTTGGAGGAGGACAGTTAGTACAACAGGAATCTGACGCATCAAGTTTCCCAAATGGAGGCATACGAAACACTTTTGAAGCACGAGGATACACAGCGTGGGACCCTTCGTCTCCGCCTTTCGTTTATGGAACAGCTCTCTGTATTCCTACTATTTTTATTTCTTACACAGGAGAGGCTCTTGATAATAAGACTCCCTTACTTAAAGCGTTGACAGCCATTGACCAAGCAGCGACAGAAGTGGCTCGTTATTTTGATAAAAATGTGACCAAAGTAACTCCAACATTAGGTTGGGAACAAGAATATTTTTTGGTTGATAGGGCACTTGCAAACACTCGTCCTGACCTGATGCTGGCCGGAAGAACTCTTTTAGGGCATACTCCTGCCAAAGGGCAACAGCTTGATGATCATTACTTTGGTTCAATTCCTGATCGTGTTTTGAGCTATATGCGTGATTTGGAACACGAATGTTTGCTTTTAGGAATTCCGGTAAAAACAAGGCATAACGAGGTAGCTCCCAACCAATTTGAATTAGCTCCAATTTTTGAAGAAGCCAATTTAGCTGTTGACCAAAATTCGTTACTTATGGACGTGATGAACAAAGTTGCTGAACGACACGATTTTGTAGTGCTTTTTCATGAAAAACCTTTTGCAGGAATCAATGGTTCAGGGAAACACAACAATTGGTCATTAGCTACCAATACGGGCGTAAATTTATTGGCTCCCGGCAAAACCCCGACCAAGAATTTACAGTTTTTAACTTTCTTTATATGCACCATAAAAGCCGTATGTGAATACGAAGAATTACTCAGAGCTTCCGTAGCATCAGCAAGTAATGACCACCGTTTAGGAGCAAATGAAGCTCCGCCAGCAATCGTTTCGGTGTTCATCGGAGAGCAACTTACCAGAGTGCTTGACGAATTGGAAGATGTTTCAACAGGAAAACTTTCTCCCGAAGAAAAAACGGATTTAAAACTCAATGTGGTAGGGAAAATTCCTGATTTGTTTTTAGATAATACGGACAGAAATCGTACTTCATCATTCGCATTTACAGGAAATAAATTTGAATTCCGTGCCGTAGGGTCAAAAGCCAATTGCGGAAAGCCAATGACAATATTGAACTCCATCGTAGCAAAACAATTAATTGAGTTCAAAAAAGAAGTTGATTTCCTTATCGAAGGAAAGGGACTCAAAAAAGATGAGGCAATTTTCAATGTGTTGCGTGAATATATCAAACAATCCAAAAGAATTCGCTTTGAAGGAGACGGATATAGCGAGGCTTGGGAAAAAGAAGCTGCAAAAAGAGGGCTTAGCAACAATAAAACTACGCCCGAAGCACTGAAAGCAAATATTTCTCCTAAGGCTATTGCTTTGTTTGAGGAATTGAATGTGATGACACACGTTGAAATTGAAGCACGGTATGAAATCGAGTTAGAAGAGTACACCAAAAATATTCAAATTGAAGGACGACTAATTGGCGACATAGCGCGCAATCACGTCGTGCCAACAGCAGTAAGATACCAAAATACGTTAATCGAAAACGTAAAAGGGTTAAAAGAAATTTTTGGTGATGATTATCAAGAAGTTGCTTCAGAGCAAATTGATTTGATAAAACGTATTTCGACACATATCAAAATGATTCACAGTAAAGTAGATGCAATGATTGAAGCTCGAAAAAAAGCCAATAAATCAAAAAATGCAGAAGAAATGGCTAAAATCTACTGTTATGAAGTGAAGCCTTTCTTTGAAGAAATCCGTTATCACTGTGATAAATTGGAAATAATGGTTGATGACGAATTATGGACTTTAACAAAATATCGTGAACTATTATTCACAAATTGATTAGATGAATATTTGAAAAACAATAACAAACAGAGCCAAAACCCTGCCAATCTCTCAAAGACTGGCAGGGTTTGGTTTTATATGAGACAAAAACCAAAAATCAAAAAACCTGAATTTCATCAATAAACAGCCAAGCATCACCTCCTTTTGGTGGGTGCCCTAAATTTTGAACGTCTAATCGCACAAAGCGTGCTTTATGTGGCTCAAAATTAAATGTAAAATCGTGTAATTTGATGTATCCGTTTGTAGCATAAGGACGATTGATTTCTTTGATTTTCGTATATTTTTTTCCGTCAGAAGAGGTGTAAAGCGATATTTTGGTTGGGAAGTAAATACCTGAACCCTGATTTTCCATAGTTCCGAGAACCACCTGACGGATATCGGTTTCTTCTTCCAAATCCACCACCACCGAAGCATCATCAACCAACCAAGCTAACCATTGTTTGTCGTGAAAGTTTTTCGTACCTCGAATGATGTTTGTTAGCGTTTTATCGCCTTGTCCTTGATAATTTTTGGAATAAATGGGAGCGTAAGTTACTGTTTTTCCGACTGCTTTATGAAAAGTAACTGTGTCAGTATGAACCGTATGTGTTTTTTTATCCATAAAAACAGCAGCTTTGAAAATAGTGGTTTTATCAAGGGTAATCGGTTCGGTATATTTCCTTCCTTGCGAAATAGATTCTTCATTCAGTGCATACCGAATGTCCGCTTCGGGAAGTTCACTTTCTAAACTCAAAACAATGTGATTTTGTTGGTTTTCAAATTTCGGAACTACCTGATACACAGAAGTTGCATAGTTCACATTCATAACATCGAAACGCTTGAACATTGTTTGAGTGCGTCGCATAAAATCGTTCCAATCCTTGTGTTTTTGAGGTGTCCAGACCACTTCCGAAAGTGCCAACAAACGTGGAAAAATCATATATTCTGAATGTTTCTCATTTGGAACGTATTCCGCCCAAAGGTTTGCTTGTGAGCCTAAAATTTGCTTATCTTGCGTTTCGTTCCATTCATCTTGATGAAGAGAATACGCATAGAGCTTGCTCAAAGGTAAATATCCACCAATGGCAAGAGGTTCATTATCAGGAAGTCCCTGATATTGGTCGATATAACAATCGCTCGTAAGTACTACTTGATGTCCTTGCTCAATCGCTTTTTTAGCAATGTTTACACCTCTCCAATTCATCACAACAGCTTGTGGCGGTAATCCACCTTCAATAATTTCGTCCCAGCCCACCAATTGTCGGTTGTGTGAAGTTAAAAATGTGTCTATGCGCTTGATGAAATAGCTTTGCAGTTCGTGTGCATTTTTCAAATTATGGGCTTTCATTCGAGCTTTACATTGGGGGCACTTTTCCCATTCGGTGTGGGTGGCTTCATCTCCTCCTATATGAATGTATTTACTTGGAAATAAGGATAATACTTCCGATAGTACATCTTCTAAAAAAGTAAAAGTTTCTTCTTGACCTGCACAATAAATATCGGTGATAGGCCAAACACCGCCCGAAGGCACGCCAATAGGACGCTTGTGGCACGACAGTTCGGGATATGCGGCAATGGCACTCATCACGTGCGCAGGCATCTCAATTTCAGGTATGACTGTGATGCCTCTTTCGTGAGCATACGCTACAATTTCTTTGATGTCTGTTTGGGTATAAAATCCTCCATAAGAGGCTTTTGCATCGGGCGGATTCGTGTTGCGTGCATTCCAATGTTTATCCGATTGGTCAACCCGCCAAGCTCCAATTTCGGTAAGTTTTGGATATTTTTTTATTTCAATCCGCCATCCCTCATTATCAATTAAATGGAAATGAAACGTGTTGAGTTTCAGCATTGCCATTCGGTCAAGAGTCTTGAAGATGTATTCTTTCGGAAAGAAATGTCGGGCAACGTCAATCATCAGTCCTCGCCACGGATATGTAGGCTTATCTTCAATATTTACAGAAGGTATAACCCACTGTTTTTTAACAGTTTGAGAACTTTCTATTTCCTCAGGAAGTAATTGCCGAAGCGTTTGCGTTGCGTAGATAAATCCGTTTCGGTCAGAAGCTTTTATGATGACTTTTTCTCTATCAGAAACAAGCTCGTATCCTTCCTTAGAGATAGATTTATCCACCTCAAAAACTACAAAATTTTGGGTTGGTTTTTTATTTTGGACTGAAAAATTAAATCCTGCGGCAGAATGAAATTTATCGGTCAGAAGGCGAGCTATCTGTTGCAATGAGTCGGGTGTAACAAAAATAGTTTCAGGAGTAAATTCAAAATAACTTTCTGATAAAGAGAATTTTGTGGGTTTAGGAATGATGTTAATATCGTTTTGTGTAAACGTAATTTCTTTACGAGTTTGGCAACTCAAAAAAAGTACAACAATCAGATAAGTAAATTTATTCATACGGTTGGTTATTAGTTATCCGACAAAAGTACGATTTTTGGCAATAAAAACCAATACTTTTCGTACTTTTGCCTTGTTTTAGAAAAAAAGATGTAATGCCTATAATTCAATCGCCCTATAAACCGCCTTTTTTCTTCCGACAAGCGGATATTTCCACGATTTATTCGGGAAAAATACGAAAAGTTTCGGGAGTAATTCAAACCAAAGAGCGTTTGGAACTCGCTGACGGAGACTTTTTAGATGTGGATTGGAGTTATTCTGCTCAAAAAACGAACCGTTGCATCATTATTTTGCACGGATTGGAAGGTTCAGCCCATCGTCCTTACGTTTTAGGAACAGCCCGAATTTTCAATGAGAATGGATACGACGCTTGTGCTATGAATTTCAGAAGTTGCGGAGGAGAGCCCAATCGGTTGTATTCTTCGTATCATTCAGGAAAAATAGATGACTTACAAACAGTTGTTTATCACGTACTTAATAAAGGATATGACCAAATTGTCATCAAAGGATTTAGTATGGGTGGAAACATCAGTTTGATGTATGCAGCCACGCAAACGCTTCCAGCAGAAGTCAGATGTGTGATTGCTGTTTCTACACCTTGCGATTTGAAAGGAGCTTCAATTTGTTTGTCAAGTACTCGGAATTGGGTTTATTCCGAGCGTTTTTTGATTACGTTGAAACAAAAAATTAAAGAAAAATCGGTTCGTTTTCCTGAAAAAATTACACTTTCGGAGATAAAAAAAATTCGTACTTTGAAAGATTTTGATGATGTTTACACCTCAAAAGCACACAATTTCCGTGATGCTGATGATTACTATGAAAAATGCAGTTCGTTGCCTTTTTTGCATCAAATTCAAGTGCCTGCTTTGTTGCTCAATGCTCGAAATGATTCCTTTCTTTCAGAAAGTTGTTATCCTTACGCAATAGCAGAAAAGTCATCAAAATTTTATTTAGAAACGCCTCAACACGGTGGACACGTTGCTTTTTACGACTTTGCCAATGTTTTTTATAATGAAAAAAGAGCTTTGGCTTTTTGTACAGAGAAGATGAAGTAGTTTGTTAACCAATGAGTTATGTTACTTTTTTATTTTTCTTGTTTTAATTCATTGAAAAAATTTGTACAGAAAAAAAAATAGTTGTACTTTTGCGCCTGTCTGAGAAGGACGGGTCTCATAGCTCAGTTGGTTAGAGCACCTGACTCATAATCAGGTGGTCGCTGGTTCGAGCCCAGCTGGGACCACAGAAAAAAAGCCCTGAAAATCATATTGAGATTCAGGGCTTTTTAATTAAATTTGATACTTAAAAACTTCATTTAAAAGCATATATCATAAAAAATAACTAATTTCAAGCCTCTTAAAATAAGAAAAAAATCATCTTTTTGTACAAAATTTTATAATTTGAAATATTTAAACGAAGAAAGATAGTAAATTTCTCCTTTCGTTATAATTTTCGTATTTTTGCAAGCGTTAATCGTCCCACAGATGAAATCAGTATATCTATATCTTATTTTATTTTTTTTCATAGCTTGCCAAAATGAGAAATCGCCTCAATATGTGATTGGTGTATCACAATGTAGCGACGATTTGTGGCGTGAAACGATGAATAAAGAAATTGAAAGAGAAGTTGCTTTTTATCCGCAAACGGAAGTGATTATCAAAAGCACCAAAGATGATACTCAAAAGCAACTGAAAGATATTGAGGAGTTTATAAATCAAAAAGTAGATTTACTTATCATCGCCCCAAACGAATCAAAAGCCTTTACGCCCATCGTTCAAAAGGCACACCAACAAGGCATTCCTGTTATTTTGGTTGATAGGAAAACAGACACGAATGATTATACCGCCTATGTGGGAGCAAACAATTACCAAATAGGCAAAGAAGCCGGAATTTACGCCGCTTCGGTGCTTGGTGGCAAAGGTACAATTGTTGAAATACGCGGTTGGAAAGGTTCTACGTCCGACACGGAACGCCATTTAGGATTTACGGAAGCTATTTCAAATTACCCTGATATTAAAGTACTTACCCAAGTTCAAGGAAATTTTTTGAAGGAAGAAGCTAAAAAACAAATGATTTCTGTGTTCCAACAGCACGAAAACATTGACCTTATTTTTGCTTTGAATGACCGTATGGCATCGGGAGCGTATGAAGCGGCATTGCAATTCACCGGACGAAAACCATACATCATCGGAGTTGACGCACTTCAAAGCGAAGGCGTACAAAATATTTTGCACGGCGTTCAAGATGCCTCTTTTCTCTATCCAACAGGAGGAGACAAAGTGGTGGAGTTGGCAATGAAAATTCTGCAAAAACAACCTTTTTCAAAGGAAAATAACTTACATACGGCAGTCATTGACAAAAGCAACGTTCGTGTTCTGCAACTGCAAACCGAACAAATCGATGAAAAACAAGCTAAAATTGAAGCAATTAATCATTCATTAAATGCAAGTTTGGTTAAATATACCAATCAACAGACTCTTTTTTACATTTCAATCATTGCTATTGTGCTGGTTACGGCATTTTTGCTTATAGCCATTCGTGCATATCGTACTAAAAGTCGTGCAAATAATGAATTGGCTCTTAAAAATCAGGAAATTCAGCGACAAAGCGATACGTTACGGCAACAAAAAGAGCAATTAGAACTCATTTCAAGTCAATTAGAAGAGGCAACTCAGGCGAAATTATTATTTTTCACGAATATTTCCCACGAATTTAAAACGCCCTTATCTCTAATTTTAGCGCCTGTTGATTCTCTTTTGGCAAGTAATAACTTAAATTCACAACAGCGTGAAATGTTGTTACTTATCCAAAAAAATAGTCATCGGTTGTTGTTTCTGATTTCTGAACTTATTGAATTCAGAAGTTATGAACGCGGAAAACTGAAAATGCACTTTGTTAAAGCCGATTTAAAACGGTTTTTGGAAGAAATCAATGCTCTTTTTGAAAATTGGATTAAACAAAAACAAGTTCATTTTCTGTTTCAGACCGATGCGACTTCTTTTGAAAGCATCTTCGACAAGGAAAAGATGGAAAAAATCTATTTCAATTTGGTTTCCAATGCCTTGAAATTCGTCAATATGGGTGGAAAAATAATCGTTTCACTAACCAAAGAAAACGACGGAATTCGGATAACAATCTCTAATACAGGTTCTTTTATTCCGAAAGATAAATTAACCGATGTTTTTGAACATTTTTACAAAATAGACCCAAGTAGCGAAGGTTCAGGCATTGGGCTGGCACTGACACAATCGTTGGTTTCGGCACATAACGGAACGATTTCTGTGGAAAGCGACCCGAACAAAGGAACGACTTTTACTGTGTATCTTCCTGATAAACAAAATAATGTGTCGGAAGATATTTATGAAACGAGTTTCATTCAAACCCAGATGAATTTGTTGGCACAACCGACTTCTTCCAATCATAAAGATAAAATAATGGTGTCTTCGGAAAATACAGATGATGAAAAACCTTTGGTTCTCATAGCGGAAGACAATGAAGATATGCGAAAGTTTATTTGTCATATTCTTCGTGATGATTTTCATCTGATTGAAGCCTCGAACGGAGAAGAAGGTTTTGAAAAAGCTAAAAAATATATTCCTGATTTGGTTATCAGCGATGTGATGATGCCTAAAAAAGATGGTTTTGAATTGTGTAAGTTATTGAAAAACAATATTTCAACGAATCATATTCCTGTGATTTTGCTAACCGCCTATTCATTAGATGAGCAAAAGCAAATCGGATTTGAAAGTGGCGCAGATGCTTATGTTGCAAAGCCATTTAATGCTAATTTGCTTTTGATTCGTGCCAAAAAATTGATAGAAAATCGTCAGAAAATGCAAGAAATATTTTCTAACAATTTGTTTGAACCTGCTAAAAAAGAATCACTTGGCAAAACGGAAGAACGTTTTTTAAGCGAGTTTAAGAATTATGTAGAGCAGCACATTGCCAATCCTGACCTAAACGTCGATGAAATGGCAGAATCACTTGGACTTTCTCGTTCGCAGTTGTATCGTAAGGTAAAATCTTTAACCAATTATGCTCCAAATGAATTGGTACGCATCATTCGAGTACAGCGTGGCAAACAACTGTTGATGCAAAACACCAAAACCATCTCTGAAATTGCTTACGAGCTTGGTTTTTCATCGCCTTCATACTTCGCCAAATGCTTCAAAGACCTCTACGGCGAAACGCCTACGGAATTTGTGGAAAAATTAGGCTAACTTGCTGGTTGTTAGTATATACGAAAGAAAATCGTTATGCATATTGACTATACAAAATCTGTTATTGTTTTGAAATAGTTCGTTGCAAAGATGAAAATTTTGAGCATTTGATATAATTTCTAAATACAACATTATACATCAAGTTGTGTATGAGATTTTTGTCTCATTACCAGTTCTTTAAACTCATTAAACCGAATGAAATTTTGTTCTATTTGATAACGAAATTCACACAAATTCTCATCAAAAAGCACTCATCACCTTGTCTATTTTTGGGGTTTTGCTTGATGTTGGTTACGTTTTCCGTTTGTAGAAAAAACTAAAATCTCGATTATTTTGAATAATTTTTAAAGAATATTCGTTTTATTTTTTCGAAATTCCGAAGGAGATATTTTCATTATTTCTTTAAATCGGCGGTTAAAATATGCCATATTGTTAAACCCCGAAACATAAGCTATCTCACTGATTGAAAGCTCAGAATGCAAAAGTAAACGACATACATTTTCAATACGAATTCGGTTTAAATACTCAAAAACAGTAAGTTGCATATTTCTTTTGAAAACTCGACAAAGGTTCGTAGAACTTGTGTGTACAGCCTGAGCAATATCCGATAAAGAAAGTTCTCTTTGCATATTTTGGTGCAAAAAATCACGTGTCAAAGAAACTACTTCTAAATTACGTGATTGTTTTTCCAATGCTTCCTTTTCTTGTTTAACGATGACCATTTTGGGCTGGCTTTTACCTAAAAGTTCCAAAATATGCAAAAGTCTGTTTACTTTGGTTATTCCTGTTTTTCCGTCCATTTCATTCAAAATTTTTTCAATCTCTGCTCCCAAAGTTTTCTTCGTATAAACCAATCCGGCTTGCCCTTCTTTTAAAACTTTGGCAATATGCACATAATCAGGTAGTTCATCTATGTTTTCAGGAAATAAAACAGAATGAAAATGTAGAATAATACTTTTTACGTTCTTTTTTGTTTGCAATAAAACAGGAATGTGCGGTGTGTTTTTTCCAATAAAATGGATATCGTGTTTCTTATAGTCTATGATTTGTCCGCCAATCATACAGCTGGCTTTTCCGCTGATAATCAGTCGAATTTCATAATCTTCGTGGCTGTGTAAAACATTGAACTGCGTGTTCTCACCCTCAGATTTAATATAATTGATTTTGGTGTTGGCATCGTAAGCTATAATCCGTTCCCAAATTTTCATTTTTTTCAGAGTTTTATTCGTTAGTATGTTGCGTTTTTGTCTTATGGTAAGATAAGATGTGAAAATGCAAATATAAGTCAATTAGAGTTATTTATCTTTATTTAGATTTGCTAAAAATAAAAATAATTCATTGTTTTTATTTAATGTGCTAAAAATCAATGATTTAAAAAAATATTTTTGTTTGATAATTAAATGAATGCGAGTAAATACCTTATAGTTAAAATATATTTTTGTTTTTTGATGCAAATAACTTTTGCTCAACAAAGTAAATCGTCCGTAATAAGAGGTGTGATACAACAAGCGGGAAAACCTCTTGAATATGCTTCGGTTTCTCTGAAAGGTGAGCAAGTGGGGGCGGTTTCCGATGGCGATGGTAACTTTGTTTTGAGAGTTTTGCCTGGCAAACATATTCTTGTGGTGGAGCATATAAGTTGTGCAACTTATGAAAGTTCTTTTGATATAAAGCCAGAAGAAAAGATTTTTGTCCGAATTCAAATGTCAGAAACAACCAACGTTTTGGAAGAGGTTGTAGTTCAGGGAAAATCACCTTTACAGCGCATTAACCAATCGCCAATGAATGTACAAGCGGTCAATACCAAAGAGTTACGCAATACCAATTTAGATGTAGCCAGAGTTTTGGATAAGGTTTCGGGAGTGAAAATCCGTCAAGATGGCGGACTGGGTTCAGCAACGCAAATCAACCTCAACGGATTTTCAGGCAAACACGTACGGGTTTTTATCGATGGAATTCCGCTTGAAGATATGGGAAATTCCTTTCAAATAAATAATATTCCTTTGAGCATTACTGAACGCATCGAAATATACAAAGGCGTTATTCCTATCGAATTTGGTTCAGATGCTTTGGGTGGGGCTATCAACATTGTTACTGATAAAACCGCAAAAACACGAGCTGATGTTTCCTATTCCTATGGTTCGTTTAATACGCATAAGTCAAGCGTCAATGTGGGGCATACTACTCAAAGTGGTGTAACAATGTCTTTAAACGCTTATCAAAACTATTCAGATAACAATTATAAGGTTTTTACAGAATATTTAGATGTGGAAAATAATCAGTTTTCTACTGACAAAAAATGGTTTAATCGTTTTCACGACCGTTATCATAACGAAGCCGTCATCGGAAAAATAGGCGTTGTAAAGCAATCGTGGGCTGACCGATTTAATGTGGGCTTTACGTACAGTAGGGAATATCAACAAATCCAAAATGCCAATCTGATGCAAATTGCCTTTGGAGGTAAGTATCGCAAAGCAAATGGAATTTCATCGGTTCTCAATTATGAAAAACATAATTTTTTAATGAAAAATCTTGATGTATCACTAACTGCCAGATATGACATCGCTCGAAACAATAATGTAGATACTTTATCGCGACAATACAGCTGGACAGGAAACTATCGCTCCACAACCTCACGAGGTGAAGCGGGAACCACGTTGGCTGAATTTGATAACAAAACAGGATACATAACCATAGGTTTAGGTTATAAAATAAAAAACACACACCTAATTTCTTTGCATAATACTTATAGTCATTATGATAGGAAAAACAACCGATAGTCAATCAAATCACCAAAACAGTACGCAAGCAACGTTTATGAAACGAATCAATGAAAAAAATATTTTAGGAATTTCTTACAAAATAACACCTAATCGTAAGTGGAATGCAAGTGTTTTTGCAAAGCATTATTATACACAGATAAAGGGACCTGTGAATGTGAGTACAACCACACGTGCTGTGTACGAAGAACAAAGCCGATACAATAAAACTTGGGGCTATGGTTGGGCTGGAACATACCATTTTACAAAGAAAATACAAACAAAAGCATCTTTTGAAAAAACGTATCGACTGCCTACTGACCGAGAACTTTTTGGTGATGGAGATTTGGAGATGGGCGATGCTTCCGTACGACCTGAAAACAGTCGGAATTTTAATTTCAACATAGCTTATAATCCACATTTTAAGGCACATTCGTTTTCCTTTGAAGGAAGTTTTATTTATCGAAATATAAAAGATTACATCATTCGTTATATTGGCAATCAAGGAACAGCACAAAGCAGAAATCACGGAAATGTGCAGAATGTAGGAGGAGAGTTTTCACTGCGATATTTTTATAAAGACAAGTGGACAGCAGGAGGAGCGCTGACGTATATGAATATCCGAAACAAAGAGCGACTGAATAGCAATGGAGCTATTTCCCTCACTTACAATGACCGTTTGCCCAACACGCCTTATTTTTTTGCAAATGCTGATATTAACTATAACATTCACAATTTGTTTGGCAAAAAAAATTCACTTTCATTGGGATACGGACTGCAATACGTTCACGAATATTTCCGTTCGTGGCAAAGTGAAGGAGCTAAACGAATAATTCCTGAGCAATTGTCCCACGATGTGAGTGCAACTTTCTCTTTTGGCAAGAAAAAATACAACGTAGCCTTTGAAATTTCCAATCTTACCAATCGGTTGCTTTACGATAATTTTAGCTTGCAAAAACCAGGAAGAAGTTTCTCAATTAAATTCAGATATAGTCCGTTTTTTTAAATTTTCAAAAATAAATAATTTGAACTAAATATAATTTTTAATGAAAAGATTTCTAAATCCATTGATGACAGCATTATTATTGGTTTCTTGCGGAAAAAACGATGATGCTGATAATCCTGACAATGTAAAACTACAAAACACAGGAGAATATTTCCTTGCCACAACAGGAAGTAATTTCACCGAATACGTTTTGCAATCTGATCGCTTGCAAGGTGCTGATATTCCCATTTCGTCAAATATCAAAGAGTTGGAAATGTCAGGCTATTTATGGTCTTTCAAAGACAATTTAGCCGTAGGA
Source organism: Capnocytophaga sp. (assembly GCA_041819925.1). Lineage (GTDB taxonomy): Bacteria > Bacteroidota > Bacteroidia > Flavobacteriales > Flavobacteriaceae > Capnocytophaga. The sequence continues at coordinate 22,552 of JBGYFE010000041.1, read as the reverse complement.
TTGGTATATCAACAAGGGAATGCAGGATTGGGATATGCTTACTATCGCAATGGCGATGGAACACTCTCCGAAGGCACAAAATTTCAAATATCACAACGTTTCACTTCCTATGGTTTTTTCAAAGATTATTTCATTACGAGTGTAGGAGGAGTTTCTTATACTGACACCAATGGAAACACAAAAAACGACGGAGCAACTTTTGTGTTCAGAGACACCAAAAACGCACTTGCACAAGTGAAAGAAAAGACCATTCCCACACTCGGTATTGCTCCCGAACGACCTTCTGAACAAGCTACTTTTTCAGGAGTTGTTGATTTAGGAAATGGGGAATTTGTAACAGGAGTTGTGCTTTCTGACTATGTAGAAAACAATGCCTCAACAGGCGGAACAAGCACAGGCAAAGTGGATTATCCTGATGAAGTTTGGGTAGCGGTTTTTGATGAGAACATAAACCTGAAACGCATCTTTAAAGATGACCGATTGAGCTATCCGTCAGGGCAATATCGCTCGCAGTACTACTCCCAGATTGGGAAAACAGATGACGGTACAGTTTATGTGTTTTCGGGTTCATTTGTGAGCAATACCACGCGTCCGTGTGGAGCGCTAAAACTCAACACAAATGCCACTGCTTTCGATGCTGATTATTATTTCAATATCGAGGAAAAATCAGGCGGATACCGATTCAAACGCTTGTGGTATATCTCTGAACACAAATTCTTATTGGAATTCTATAACGATTTGGTAGTAAACTCCATAGGAGCGACTACTCAGTATGCCATTTTAGATATGGCAAGCCAAACTTTCAATTGGGTTACGGGTATTCCTGCCAAAGGAAACATAACTTATGCAGGCATTCCAATGATTTCTAATAATAAAATATATTTACCTTTAACAGAAAAAGGCAAAAGCGGCACGATTTACATCGTTGATGCACTCACAGCAATTGCTCAAAAAGGCGTTGCCATTACAGGGGCAACAGAGATTCGTGCAATAGGAAAACTCAGTAAATAAAATTAATCATTAAATATTCAATTCTATGCAAAAAGTAAATTTTTTTAAGTATGTTTTATTGGCAACAGCCATAGGTGTTGTATCTTGTAATAAAAGTGAAGACAGTCCACAACCTGAACCTCCTGTGGTAAGCACTCCAAAGTTTGTGCTATCGGTCAGTACAGGAACAGCAAGAGAAGTACTTGCCAATGGAAGTACACTCTACGTTTTGGAAAGTGATTTATCAGAACATCAAACACTTCCTAAACTTTATAAGAGTGACAAAGGATTACACAACGGAGACTATTTTACACAAGTTTCGTACAATTCAAAATCAAAAACGTATGTGGGGCATATTTATCCTGCTGGAGCTAAGGTTTTGGGTTCAGGCGGAGCTCGTTCATTTGAAATTTCAGGAACAACGGTGAAAGAAATCGGTGAACCTGTGAAGTATGCCAATGTAGGTAATTCGGGCATTTTTGGCGATTATTCATACGCAGCCAGAATCAGTGCCGATAATGTTACGCAAATAACACGTAATGGAAGTACGGTAAGTGGCAATACGGTGGAACTCAATCTTGCTAATCACGAAAAACAAGGTATTGTACCGTCAGGAATTTTAGGACTTGCTGATTTTGGCGACAACAAAGTAGCTATGGCATTGAATTATGCAGGAGCTGATTTTGTAGGAGTTGATTTTGTAGGAGTTGCCCTTGCTGACTATAATTTAGGAATCTCTTCCGTTATCACCGACAGTCGCATTGGGCTTTCAGGAGCAGCTTGGAGAAGTGTTCGTTACTCCCAAATTGACGCTGATGACAAAGGAAATGTGTATGTTTTTTCTGGAACCACTGAAAATAAAGCAGGAGTGTTGAGAATCAACAAAGGAACAACAATATTTGATTCCAATTATTATTTTGATATTTTGGCAAAATCAAATGGTCATTATTTCCGTAGATTATACCACATCACAGGAGATTATTTTTTAGTAGAATTTTATAACGAAGCGGGAGTTCCTAAAAATCAAACTCAAGCCTCCAAGTATGGTGTGGTAAATGTAACAGCACAAACCGTGCAATGGGTTACCGGACTTCCTGATGTTAGTTCATTTTCTGCGGCTTGGGCTACAACGTGGAACGGAAAAATCATTCTGCCTATCACTCCAACATCCGGACAATCAACCGTATATTTGATTGACCCAGCTACTGCTTCGGCAAAACTTGTACTCACTCTTGCCGAAGGAGACACTATCACAGCAATAACTCATATCAACGAGTAAAATTTGTGTTTTTCATTAATAAATAGAGAAAAATTCTGCAAAGAGAAGTCAAAAAAACTTCTCTTTGTTTTTTTATTTCCTTCATAATTTTCCACTCTCCATTGGTCTGTGTCAATTATTTTTATACTTTTGTCCAAAACTTACTAATAAAAATGGTTACAGAAGCCTCTTTAACAGGATTTTTAAAAACATTGTTGATTATCCTGCTTGTTATCATAGGATTACGAATTTTAATGCGAGTTTTAGCTCCGTATATGATGCGTTATTTCCTGAAAAAAGTGGAGAAAAAATTTGGAGAACAATTCCAACAAGCTCAAAATCAATACAATCAACAAAGTCAGTACCGACAGCAATCAGGAAAACAAACCATAAATGACAACAATGCGCAATCAAAGAATCCGCAAGCTACGAAACAAGTAGGTGATTACATTGATTACGAAGAAGTTAAATAATATTTTTGGAATATCGAAATCCGTAAAACGAAACATTCAATGAAGAAATTAGTCCCGCATTTGATAGCCATTGGGCTGTTTATCGTCGTTTCATTAGCCTTTTTTTATCCTGTGTTGCAGGGTAAAGCCATTTTTCAAAGTGATATTGTTCAATATACAGGAATGGCAAAGGAACGCAATGATTTCAGAGTGACCGAAAATGAAGAATCTTATTGGACAAACAGCGCTTTTGGCGGAATGCCAACCTATCAACTTGGGGCTAATTATCCGTATGATTTTGTAAAAAAAATAGACAAAGCCATTCGATTTTTGCCTCGCCCTGCGGATTATCTATTTCTTTATTTTATAGGATTTTACGTATTGCTTTTAACGCTAAAAACGGATAATCGAACGGCCTTTTTGGGTGCAATAGCCTTCGGATTTTCAACGTATTTGATAATCATTCTGGGGGTCGGGCATAACGCAAAAGCACACGCTATTGGCTACTTTGCACCTATTTTAGCGGGTATATTGCTGGTTTTCAATAAAAAATATGTTTGGGGAGGGCTGCTAACTGCTTTTGCTTTGGCTCTTGAAATAAACGCCAATCACTTCCAAATGACTTACTATTTGATGCTTTTGGTACTTATTTTAGGTGGATTTATGCTTTATAAATCTTTGAAAAATAAGGAATTAAATGCTTTTTTTAAATCTGTTGCTGTGTTGCTTGCTGCGGTGGTGGTTAGTTTGCTATCCAATGCAACTTCTTTGCTGGCTACGCAAGAATATACCCAATGGAGTACACGTGGAAAATCAGAATTGACACTTACCCCTGACGGAAATAAAAGAGCAAATAGCGGATTATCAAAGGAATACATCACCGAGTACAGTTACGGAATTTCCGAATCATTGAACTTGATTGTGCCTCGTTTATTTGGTGGCTCAAACAATGAAGTTTTGGGCAAGGACTCTCACACGTACCAATTTTTAGTAAAACAGGGAGTTCCCGCATCACAAGCCCTCGAATTTGCCAACGGATTGCCTACTTATTGGGGAGAACAGCCCATTGTTGCCGCTCCGGCTTACATTGGCGCTGTAATATTTTTCCTATTCGTTTTGGCGTTGTTTTTAGTAAAAGGACAGTTAAAGTGGTGGCTTTTAGCGGGAAGCGCAATGGCTTTATTGCTTTCGTGGGGAAAAAATTTCGGTGCATTAACTGACTTTATGATTGATTATTTCCCGCTATATGACAAGTTTCGCGCGGTGTCGTCCATTCAAGTGATTTTGGAACTGTGTGTTCCGTTATTGGCAACGTTAGGATTGTATCAATTTTCAAAAAACACGCAGGAGGAAAACAAAAAACCACTTCTTCATTCTTTGTATATTTCGTTAGGAATCATTCTATTACTGTTTGTTTCAAAAGGATTTTTCGATTTTGTCGGAACTACGGACGCTCTCTACGAACAATATTACGGAAAAGAAATCGTAGCAATGATAATGGAAGACCGCAAAGCGATTTACACTTCCGATTTGTTGCGAACAACTGTTTTTGTGTGTCTTACGGCTTTGATTTTGCTATTATTTCAATACAAAAAAATTCCAAAATTGGCAATGCAAGGAGCTTTGTTGTTGCTCATCGGGATAGATTTAGGAGGCGTGGCAAATCGATACGTGAACAGTTCTGATTTTGTACAAGCACGTCAAATGACCAATCCTTTTCAGCTTACGCAAGCTGATGCACAAATTCTCGAAGACGATTCGGTTTATCGCGTTTACGAGCCCGAAGTAGGCATCAATGGTGCACGAACTTCTTATTTTCATCATTCCATTGGCGGGTATCACGCTGCAAAACCCAAGCGTTTACAGGAACTTTTTGATTATCAGATTTCAAAAGGAAATATGAACGCTTTGAATATGCTGAACGTAAAATATGTTTTGCTTAAAAATGAAAAAGGACAAACACAACCAATGCAAAACGAAGATGCGTTAGGCAATGCGTGGTTTGTTAGCAATGTCGTAACGAAAGAAAATAATGATGCCGTTATGAGCTATCTTTCTGATTTCAAACCTGATGAAGAAGCAGTTGCCTTGAAAGGAGACCTTCCTGAAAGCATTTCAAAACATTTTACAGTGGATAGCACCGCTACCGTAACACTCAAATCTTATAAACCCAATAAATTGGTATATGAAACGGAAAACAACAAAGTTGGTTTTGTGGTTTTCTCTGAAATGCACTATCCAAAAGGCTGGAAAGCGACTCTTGACGGGCAGCCAACGAATTTCTACCGTGTAAATTATCTGTTGCGTGGAATGCCTGTTCCTGCTGGTAAACATACGATTGTTTTTGAGTTTGTCCCAGAGGTGGTTGCCACAGGAAGCAAAATAGCTTTGATGGGCAATGTTTTGTTGATATTGTGGGTTTTAGGTGCGTTCTTTATGGAACGAAAACGAGAAAGAAAGAAGGATAACATAACAAAAGATGCGTGAAAAAAGTAATAATCCTACACGCAGATAATGTTTTTATTATTGGTCTATTTTCAGTCGCACAATGAATGTGCTTCCTTTGCCTTCCTTTGAAGTTAGGGAAATTGTTCCGTTGTAAGAAGAAACGATGCTTTTCACCATCGCGAGTCCCAACCCACTTCCTCCTGATTTGGTAGTAAATTTCGGTTCAAAAATCTTTTCTTGGTTTTCTTCTGAAATGCCAATACCATTATCACTTACAGAAAGTTCGACAGTATCTTTTTCGCGATGAAGGGAAATAACTATTTTTTTATTTGATTGATTTTCAATGGCGTGCAAAGCATTTTTTACTAAATTGGTAACGACACGCCCCAATTGGTCTTTATCAAACAGAATAAAAATTTCCTTTTCTGGGCAGATAAACGTAATGTGTTTTGAGTCGAAAATATCGAGTGTGCGTCTAACCACAGGAATAAGGTCAAAAAATTCATCATTTTTGGCAGGCATATTGGTTAAAGCGGAAAAAGCTGTTGATATATTACTCAGAATATCAATCTGTTGTATCATTGATTCACAAAATTCATTCACTTCATCAGCATTTTCGGTTTGTTTACTAAATTTACGCTGAAAACTCTGTACAGAAAGGCGCATTGGCGTAAGCGGATTTTTTATTTCGTGGGCTACTTGTTTTGCCATTTCTCGCCACGCTTGTTCACGTTCAGATTTGGCAAGCAGCACTTTGCTGTTTTCGATTTCATCAATCATACTGTTGTAAGCCCCTACTAACTGTCCTATTTCTGTGCTGGGTGATTTTAGTATGATTTTTTCATTCCGTTCTAAAAGTCGAGTTCTTTCCAACCGTTTTTCAATGGTTTTCAATGATTTAGTAATATAAGTTGAGATAAAATATGCTAAAATCAAAGCCAATACTAAAAGTGAAAAATAAACCAAAGAAAGATTATATAATGACCCTTGCAAAGCCCGTTCATTAAACGTATCATTCTCAAAATGAGGAATACTTAGAATGGCTATGGGCTTAAACTGCAAATCATTCACATAACTATATGACGATTGATATCCTCTGCCTTCTAATTCTTTGTGTGTAACGAAACGTTTATCAATGTTTGTAGAAAGTTTTTGAAGGATATCTTTTGAAATATTGAGCGTGTCTCTGCTATCATCAAGCACTGAACGTGAACTTTTTAGTAAGTTTCCGTTCAAGTCATAAAGGTCAAAATTTACATTTTGAATGTTGGCGATGTTGAAAATTGCTTCTCTGAAAATCAGCGGAATATATGACGTTTCAACAGGATATGTTGTTTGCGAAAGTATATACTGAATTTGCGTTTTGATTTGATTTTCTTTGTCAATTAATCGCTCATCGTGGTACTCGACAGATTGCTTACGATATTGAAAAACCATCACTATGGCAATGGTTGCAAAGGCAATCAATACCAAAAACGTCATACTCAGAAAGATACGAAGTCGGAGTGAGTTTTTCTTAAACATACCGAATCAATTCAAAGAAAAATACGACAGTTATTTTTTAGGTGACATCACAAAGGCTGCCGGATACACTTTTTTCACCTCAATCAAGTGCTTTTCGGCTTCAAGTCGAGTTCTGAAACTTCCAATCCTGACTTTGTAGTTAGGTGTTTCAAAGACCAATTGTGATGGATATTGTTTCAATTGTTCTTTACTTTTGGCAAGTGCTTCATTAGCTCCCGTGATGTTTCCGTTGTAAACTTGTATTTGGTAAGCACTTTCGGTTTTGGCGACCTCTTTTTTCAAATCCATCAATTCAGAAATATTAGTACCTTGATTGATAGTTACTTGTGAATATCCAATGGAAACAAAAAATACAAAAATAAATCCTAAAATAAATTGTGAACGCATCATAAAATGTTTTTAAGTGAGAAATATGAGGGCAAAAGTAGTGATTTTAAGTAAAAAAACGAATTATTTTAATGATAAATCACTTTTATATGAATTTTGTGTAATAGGCAATTTTTTGATTTTGTTTGTCAGAATTTTTAATTTGTAATTCACAATTAATAATCAAATTTTTTTTGTATTTTTGTGGTTTACTATAAAAGTCTTTGATTATCATTGAATTAACGTAAACAAAACGATATGAAAACACCAAAAAGCCTATTCATTTTGTCGTGTTTGGTGCTGTTTTTCCAGCAAATACAAGCACAAAAACCACATTTAGACACCATTTTTGAAAATCCCGCCGTGCAAGAAATCAATCGCTTGCCGATGCGAAGCCACTATTTGCCATTTGAAACTTCTGAAAAGGCAAAAAATAATGATTATCGAGCATCAAATCGGTACATTGACCTTAACGGAACGTGGAATTTTCTTTGGAAAGAAGATTACAAACAACTTCCGACAGATTTTTTTAAAACTGACTACAAAGATTCAGATTGGGATAAAATCAACGTCCCTGCGGTTTGGGAACTCAATGGTTATGGCATTCCGATTTATGTGAACGCAGCCTTTGAATTTGCAATGAAAAATCCAAATCCGCCAGATATTCCTGATGATTTGAAACAGTCGGCAGGGCTTTATCGCAAGGAATTTACCATTCCTTCCAATTGGGAAAATGAAAAAATATACTTGCATTTGGGAGCCGTAAAATCGGCATTTAAACTCTATGTAAACGGAAAATTTGTGGGTGTAGGCAAAGACAGTAAGCTCGCTTCGGAATTTGATATTACGCCCTACGTTTCTGTGGGAAAAAATCAAATCGCTATGGAGGTACGCCGTTGGTCTGACGGAAGTTATTTAGAAGCCCAAGATATGTGGAGACTTTCAGGAATTACGCGTGATTGTTATGTTTATGCACGTCCGCAAGTTCATTTGTATGATATTAACGCTCAAACGGGGCTAACAAATGGTTATTCAGACGGAAAAATGAATCTTTTGGTGCAAATTTGGAACGAATCTGACCAAAGCAGACCTAATTATCGTTTAGAAGTTGCTATTTTTGACGATAATGACAGAAAAATATGGGAAAATACCAAAGAAATACGTCAAATACAACGCAAAAAAAGCAAAACAGAATTGCAATTTGAAACTCAAATTCCGCTCGTAAAACAATGGAGTGCTGAAATTCCCAACTTATACCGATTGGAAGTGCTTTTAAAAGATGACAAACAGCAAGTTAGTGAGGCTGTGAGTTTTAGAATTGGTTTCCGAAGTGTAGAAATTAAAGGAAGTGACTTGCTCGTAAATGGAAAACGCGTGTTTATCAAAGGTGTAAACCGACACGAAACTGACCCCGTGACGGGACAGGTGATAAGCCGTGAAAGTATGGAAAAAGATGTGCTTTTGATGAAACAACTCAATGTAAATAGCGTGCGTACGTCACATTACCCGAATGACCCTTATTTTTATGAACTTTGCGATAAATACGGGCTTTATGTGATGGATGAAGCGAACGTGGAAACTCACGGAATGGGCTATCAACCTGACAAAACATTGGCAACCGACCCCACGTGGGAAGAGGCTCATACTTTGCGAATTCGGAGAATGTATGAGCGTTGCAAAAACCATCCGAGTATTATCATTTGGAGTTTAGGAAACGAAGCGGGCAACGGTTGGAACTTCTATCAAGCCTACAAACAACTCAAAGGATTAGACCCTTCACGACCCATTCATCACGAATTAGCTCATTATGATTGGAATACAGACATTGAATCGCGAATGTACCGCCGTATTCCGTTTCTGATAGATTACGGTTTGTCGCACCCCAAAAAACCTTTTTTGTTGTGTGAATATGCACACGCAATGGGGAACAGCATCGGAAATTTCCAAGAATATTGGGACGTTTTTGAAAGTTATCCTGGCTTACAAGGTGGCTACATTTGGGATTGGGTTGACCAAGGTTTTTATAAGAAAAATGCTAAAAATCAAACCATTTTAGCCTATGGAGGTGATTATGGAGATGCAACAACTCCAAGTGATAATAACTTCTTAATCAATGGCGTAATTGCCTCTGACAGAACGTTCCATCCGCATTCGTATGAAGTGCGAAAAGTATATCAAGAAATCGGATTTGCTTACAAAGACCAAAAATTGACCATACAAAATAAATATTTCTTCAAAGATTTATCTAATTTCGACTTTACGTGGAAGGTTTTCAAGAATGGAACGCTTTTTAAAGAAGGAAAAATTAATAATGTAACTGTTTTGCCTCGCTCAAAAGGTGATTTTTTCGTGGATTTAGATGAAAATACGGCTAAAAAAACACTTTCTCTCAGTGAAATTATTAAATCGGATAAAGAAAACGAGTATTATTTACAGGTAGAAGCCAAATTAAAAGAAAAAGAAGGTATTTTAGAAGGAAATACGCCACTTGCCTTTGCTGAATTTCAGCTTACGACTTACAAAAATCCGACATTTAAGGCTGACAAAACGTCTGTAACGGTGAACGAATCTGATAAGGAAATCGTTTTGCAAAATAAAAATTTTAAAGCTATTATTTCCAAAGAAAAAGGACGATTGGTGAGCTATGAAACGAAAAAAAATATACTTTCAGGTGATGGCTTGTTTTTGAATTTTTGGCGTCCTGCTACGGACAATGAATTTGGTGCAGGATTACAGAAAAAACTCAAAGATTTGCAAACAGCCGATGCTTCTGCCCAAGTGGAAAAAGTCGAAGTTTCGCACTTGGAAGATGGTCAAAAACAGATTTGCATCACCAAAAAAGTTTTAGATGGAAGTATTTCATTTACACAAACACTCACTTTTGACGGAAAGGGAGCTATTTTAGTTGATAATGAGCTTGTTCCACTCGCAAAAAGTGACCGTTTGACTTTCAAAATCGGAAATCATTTAACTTTGTCCAACGATTTTGTGAATGTGGAATGGTATGGTCGTGGTCCTTGGGAAAGCTATGAAGACCGAAAAACTTCGGCTTTTGTGGGGCTTTACAAAGGAACGATTGATGAGCAATATCACCCGTATGTGCGTCCGCAAGAATCGGGCAACAAAACACAAGTACGTTATGCTAAATTATTACGCCGTGATGGTAGTGGTATTTTGATACAATCAGAAGGACATTTGCTGAATGTCAATGCGTTGCCTTACAGTCCTGCGTCGCTCTACCCAGGTGAAGAGAAAAAACAAACGCATTCCGCTGAGCTTGAAAAAGATAAATACATACATTTAGATGTTGATTATCAACAATTAGGAGTTGGGGGAGACAATAGTTGGGGCAACTTGCCAATGGAACAATATCTGTTGTACTTGCACCGACCTTATCACTATTCTTACAGAATCATTCCGATAGAGTAGGAAGCAAGGTAATCGCATATCGCAGGGACGAAATTGTAATTTGTCCCTGTGGTATGTAAAGTATACCAAAAAGTATGAATTTCAAACCCTTATTCACGAAAGAAAAACTTTTCAAGGGCATAGGAGGGTCGTTTATATCAAAAAATTCTGTGGACACTGCTCACAAAAAAAAATCTGCTCCTACCGAATATTTTGGCGGAACTGCTATTGAAAGGTCAATGTGATGGTATCGACAGACGCAAGAAGTAGAATCCAATAGGGAAGGCATCAGCGGTTATAACTGATTTAAAAGCAATTGTCCGTTATCCGAAATAGATGATAAAAGCATTGTTTGATGATATTTAAAAAAATATTTCCGATGATAATATATGGAAAGCTAAAAAATAGTACAATATCCGATATATTTTATTTGTAATTAATTTAAAATCAATGATTTATTAGTTTGGTTGTTATGTATTTTGCTTTATGAATTTACGTTGGAATGCTTTTGTGTTTTTCTTTTAAAAATATGTTATTTCTACCGTTATTTTTTCTCTTTTCACAAAAAAACGCTACTTTCGTGGCTTAATAGCAAATTTTTAGAAAACAAAAATGAAAAAATACTTATACTATATTGGATTATTTGCTGTCATTCTGTTAGTTATAATAGGTTGTACTACAAAAGCAAACACCTATTATAATCGCCAGATGCAGCCCATCGTTACTAAGTATAACGTGCTTTTTAATGGGGAAGAGGCTTTTGATTTGGGGCTTAGGGAGCTTCAAGAGCAATATCAAGATAATTTTACCGAAATTTTGCCCGTTGAGCCTATTAAAATGTCAGGAAAAATTCAATTAGATGGTATTGAAAATCCAAATTTTGAACGCGCCGAAGAAAAAGCCATCAAAACCATTCAATTGCATTCAATGGTTTTTAAGGGTGAGCAACGCAATTATAAAATCGACGATGCTTACATTTTGTTAGGAAAGGCTCGTTATTATAATGAACGTTTTTTGCCAGCACTTGAAGCATTCAATCACTTGCTTACCAACTACGGAAAAAGTGAACGAATTCCCGAAGCTGCCGTTTGGGCAGGGAAAACAAACTTACGATTAGGAAATGACAAGATTGCGATTGAAAAATTAAATAACTTGTTGAGTGTTGAAAAGTTAAGACGAAACGACCGCGCAGAAGCGTATGCCACCTTAGGGCAGGCTTACATCAACCAAGAAATGTACCCAGAAGCCGCTGATGCCCTTTATTTAGGAGGAAAATATACCCGAAATAAGCATCTCAAAGGGCGTTATTACTTCATCGCTGCTCAACTTTATGAAAAGCAAAAACAACGGGATTCGGCGGTGATAGCCTACGAAAAAGTTATCAAATTAAATTGGAAAATTCCGCGCAAGTTGTGGGTGGAAGCCCAAGCAGGAAAAGCTCGAAACAAGAATTTTTCACCCGAAGAAAAAACAGAATACTTGGAATATCTGACCAAACTTGAAAAGCGGTATGAACACAAAGACTTGTTAGATGTGCTTTACTTTACGCACGGAATGCTCATTGAAGACGAAAGCAAAGTGATGGCGAGTGATTTCTTTCGTAAATCATTGAAAAACAATAAAGAAAATAACCCACTAAAAGCCAAAACACACGAACGATTGGCAGAAGTTTATTTTCAGCAGAAAGACTACACAGGAGCGTATCACCATTTAGACAGCACATTAGCGTATGTCCCCGAGCATACCTTTGAGCGTCTTTATATTGAGCGTAAGAAGGAAAATTTGGCAAAAATTACGGAATTGGAGTATCTTGTTAAGCGAAACGACAGTATTTTAAAAATTACCAAACTTTCTGAAAATGAAAAATATACGTTTTTTCAAAAGCATATAGATTCCTTACAAAAAGTTTCTGAACAAAAAAAACAAATCACCTCAGAAGATAGTTTTGGAAATGGAATCGCTTTGCAAAATATTCCTGAAACACAACAAGGAGGCAAATTTTATTTTTATAATTCAATGGCTGTTGCCTACGGGAAACAACAATTTCAGCAATTTTGGGGAAACCGACAACTGGAAGACAATTGGCGTTGGTCAGCAAAGGATAACGGTAGCATTTCTGATATAGCAAGTAAAAATGAAAATACTGATGAGGAAAATCCGACGGAAAATCTGGCATTAACTCCTGATTTTTTTATCAGCCAATTGCCAAAAACAGAAGTTGAAATAATACAATTGGAAAAAGCTCGAAATCAATCGCTTTATCAGTTGGCTGTTTTGTACAAGGCGAAGTTTAACGATAGTGAACTGTCTATCAATCGTTTGGAGCGAGTGTTGGTGGAACATCCTGATGCTTCTCTGGAAGCGGCTTCCTTATATGAGCTTTACAAGAATTATAATGACCTTAAAAATCCAAAAGCAGAAAGTATAAAAACACAGTTGTTGACGTATTTTCCTGAATCAGACTATGCACGCATCTTACAAGGAATGGCTTCTTCACAACAACAGAAAGACCAAAAAGCACAAACCTTCCTGAACGAGCTTACTGTGGATTTTGAAGACGGAAAAATTTCAGAAACATTAGCTCGTTTAAATCAAGAGGAATTTCTACACAAGGAAACCGCAGTAGCACCAAAATTAGACCTTTTAAAAGCAAAAGCTATTGCTCGTTTAGAAGGAATTGTTCCTTATCGTGCTGCTCTTGAACAAATTATGGTGGCTTATCCTGATACAGACGAAAGCAATCAAGCCAAAGATTTGCTTGAAAAATTAAAAGATGTTGAAAAAGAAACTTTTGTTTCAGATGACAAAACCAAATCGTGGAAAGTAGTGATTTTCAATATTCCTGTGGAACAATGGACAGAAATCAAAGCGAAATTAGGTGAAAAATTACACACAATTTCAGATAAAATTTCCCTTTCAGAAGATGTGTATAGTGCTGATGAAAAATGGCTCACTATTCACGGACTTCAAAATCGCAACACGGCTAATAGCATCACACAAGAATTATTAGAAATTATGAAAAACCATAATCTGAACAGTTTTGTCATAGCCACTGAAAATTACCGATTGCTGCAAATCAAAAAGGAAAAAGAAAAATACTTAGAAAGTGAATTTTCCCACTAAATTTAGTGGGAAAATTCTTTTTGACAGCGTAGTAAAAATTCTTTAATTACCTTTAAAGATGTAATTCTCAATTTATTAGGAATTCATAACCAAAAATTTTACCGAATTTATATTCTGACTTCTCAACACTGCACAACCCTTATAACTTTTAAATTCATACTAAAACGTCAAACTTTGTAAGTTTTTTCGAGCATCAGCATTACCTTCATCAGCTGCTTTTTGATAAAATGCTTTGGCTTTGGCTCTATCGCCCAACATATAATAACACGAAGCTCGGAAATTGTTCATCAAAGCGTTTAGAGGCACGCCTAACTCCTCCATTCGTGAAAAATCTTTAACAGCATTTTGGTATTGTTGCGTGTAATAATAACAAATTCCTCGTAATCGAAAAGCCTCAATGTGAGCTGGTACTTTCTCCAAAAATTTGGTAAATCCGCCGATGGCAGCTGCATACTCTTGGCGTTGATAAAATTGTAGCGCCTCATTGAAAAGTGGAGCAAATTCGTTGACACTCAGCCGCGATGTGATTTTACTGCGATTATCGGCGATAATTTTATTTTCTGGAAGATACACAAAAGCGGTATCTAACGTAGCTTTGGCTTCTTCAATCATATTGTTTTTTTCTTGCAGATAAGCCAGTGCATTCCACGCTTGCGCTTCTTTTCGATTGGCACGTTTAGCATCTCTATCAACATCTACACGCAACGAATTTTTCAAGATTTCCTTCCATTTGGGTTGTTCTTTGGGCAGGCTGTCCTTACTTAAACTCAAAAATTCTTTCCATAATTTGATAGACTCTTGTTCTCTGCCCATATTGTTTAGCGCAAATGTTTCTAAATTAATGTTTCCGAAGAAGTTAGGTTTTATCATTCGTGCTTTATGGGCGTACTTGTAAATGCTATCAAAGTTTTTATTTTCTTCCATAAAGTAAGAAACTGCTGTAAAATATTCAGGGCGACCGTCCCAAGGGTGATATTTTATGGATGAAAGCACTTTGCGAGCTTCATCAAACTTTTTCTCATCAATCAAATAACGCGCTTTTTCAACGTCAACAGGTTCAGCAACAGCCGTCAGATTGGGGATTTTTGGATAATTTTGTATCAGATAAGTTGATGGAGATTTTGTTTTCCGAATGCCTTGTTGTTCCTCTTTGACCATTCGCTGTATTTTTGACGAATCGAAATACATTTTTTCAACCACCACATTGGCGAAATTTACGACAGTCGCAACCACAGCAACCACTCCCACAATTCCGATGTGAGACTTCTTATCGGAAGTTTTTTTACTAAAATAAAGCACACCAAAAGCCACAGCCATTCCTACATAAATAGCGAACAAGGATTGGATTTCGGGTCGGTCTTGCGGAAAGTTGAAAAAAGCATCAAACGAATAAGAAAACAATCCGATTAAAGGCAAAAACAACCATTTTTCTTGATTTTCGTCTTTATTTTTATATGTTGCCCGTAAAAAATAGTAGGCAATAAGTAAAAATATGGAAATAAATGCCAATCCTGCGAAAATTCCGGCTTCGGAAGTCAATTCAAGGAAATCGTTATGCGCTTTATACATATAAATGTAATGCGGGCTGTATGAATTTTCGTATTCCAAATAGCGAACCTTCCAATTTCCTGTACCAACTCCCAAAAGTGGGTCATTCGGAATCATTTCCGTGAATGTGGTTGTCCAAGCTGTTTTCCGAAGATTATTACTTATGTTTTCCGTGTCAGCAATGGTCGCCAAACGTGCAGCAAACCCCGTGGACTCACGCATTTTCTGCGGATACATTACTCCTTGAACAAAAGAAAACATTCCGAAAGCCAGAGCTACAAACAAAATATGCGCCCCAACTTTGGGTAAAGTGTCTTTTCTTTTCAATCGGAAATAATTCAACAAACCATAACCGGCCATCACAAAAAGAACGATAAATGTAGCAATGTAAAAAGCCCGCGTACTCATAAAAAATATGGATAGCGTGCCGATAACAATGCCAATACCTCCAAAAATGCGTAGTGCGTTTTTCTTGAAATAAAACAACCAAATTGCAAACGGAATTTTTATAAACATTGCCGATGAAAGAATGTTTTTATTTGAATATGAAGATTTTATATCAGCTTCCGTCCCCGTTCCTTTGATGATTTTTGATACACCTTCAAAGGTTTTTAAAGCGTCATAAAATAACAGAAGTGTCATTGCCACAGCCAGCGAAGTAACAGCTTTCGGATTGTAAATCACCAAAGCCGACACCATCCAAGCTGCCGAAAAAGCTGTAAAAATCTTAAAAAAATGTAGCACAGCTTCTTCCACATTGATTACTTTTACGAAAGAAAGCAGTGAAAACAAAACAATTACGCAATAGGCAATTCCTATTTTGTTAGTAAAAAATCCGAAAAGCACTTTGTTACTTTCTCGAAAATCTTTCACAGCAAACACCAAACCCGCCACAATAAGATTCAAAATGGCAAACGTATAAAATTTAGGTGCGTTTGAGTCAAAAGCCATCCAATTGGGAGTTAAAACGGTAACGTAACCGTAGGCTATCAACAAAATGTTTGTAAGCAAATCCACAGAAACATTTCGTTTGGATTTTTCTATGTTTGTCGCAATAGGTTCTGCTGTTTTTGTAATTTGTTTTTTTTGCTTTTTTTCTTTCATAGTTCTATTTTTTTATGATTTGAACACGAGATTTCTAAAAAATAAAATCATTATTCGGTTGGTAGAAATACCTCTGCCATCATACATCTGGCACTTCCTCCTCCGCAGGTTTCAATAGTTTCCAAATCGGAAAACAAAATCTTACAATGTTTTTCAATATTTGTTATTTGTTTCTGTGTCAGTGATTTATAGGCAGCTTCACTCATCACTAAATACGTTTCATTTTTGCCTTGCACCTGCAACATATTTCCTGCAAAATGATGCATTTGCTCTTCCGAAATGGTGATGATTTCTTTACCTGTACGCTTTAAACTTTCTGTAACAGCTTTTTGTTCCGCATTATCGTCAATGGTATCCAAACAAATTATAGCAAAAGTTTCCCCTAAAGCCATCATTACATTGGTGTGATAAATAAGTTCACGTTTGCCTTCTACCGTTTGATAAGCCTTGAAAATCACAGGAGTATATTCAAAATCTTCACAAAATTCAATAAAAAGTTCCTCATCAGCACGCGGAGACAATGCACAATACACCACTTCGTTGGTACGGTCTAAAATCATTGAGCCTGTTCCTTCAAGAAAAATATCGTCATTTTCAGCTTCGGTATAATCATATACATTTTCAATGACGAATCCTTTTTCTTCCAAAAGGTCTAACACGTCTTCGCGTCGTTCTCGTCGGCGGTTTTCGGCAAACATTGGGTAGAGAGCAACATTTCCACTTTGATGAAAACTTATCCAATTATTTGGAAAAATTGAATCAGGCGTGTTTTGCTCATAAATATCATCTATAACCACAACATTTACACCAACTTCTTGCAATTTTTCAACAAATTTATCAAATTCTTGTTGTGCTTTGCGATTGATTTCTTCATTTTTTAAATTGATTTCCTCTTGGAAATAATTATTTACGGCAGTCTCCTCATTCATACGAAAACGTACAGGACGAACCATCAATATTGTGTTGGTTATTTGTTTTTTCATTACGTATTTTTAATTTAATCTATTGCTTCGTTATCTGTTCTGATATTTTTTAACTCACTTAAAACCAGATTGGTAAGTTCCTTTTTAGGTAATAATAATTGATATTCAGCAACGCCTATGGGTTTGTTAATATCTTGCAAAGCGATTTCTACATCTAAATGGTCTTTCTCGGCACAAAGAATAATTCCGATGGAGGGATTTTCATTCTGTTTTCTTTCTAATTTATCTAATAATGACAAATAGAAGTTCATTTTTCCGACATATTCAGCCTTGAAACTTCCTATTTTTAATTCAATAGCAATCAATGACTGTAAACTTCTGTGAAAGAATAACATATCTACAAAATATTCTTTGTTATTGTACTCCAATCGGTACTGATTTCCAATGAAAGAAAACCCCTGTCCTAATTCCAAAATGAAATGTTTGATTTTATTTATCAGTCTGTTTTCCAAAATCAACTCGCTGACGGGTTCAGTAATTCCCAAGAAACCCAAATTATACGTGCTTCTGAACACTTCATTGGCATAATTGGAATGTGGAGCAGGCAATGTTTTTTCAAAATTATTGGTTTTAGTTTGTTCATTCAACCGCCCAAAAGTATTCATTTTTATGGCGTTAAGCAACATATCACGCGACCAACCTTTTTCTAAAACTTCATTGGCGTAAAAAAGCACCTCTTCATTAGACAATTTTTTTTCAAGAAACATCATATTATGTCGCCACGGCAAAACTGCAACGCTCCGTTGCAGTTTTTCATCTACCTGATAATAACGCTCATAGAAACGTTTCATATTCCACAGATTTCGAGGTGATAGTCCCATATCGGGAAATTCTTTTTTCAAATCTGCTGAAAGTTGTTTGACTACGCCGCTACCATAGCCTTCTTCTAAATGCCTTTCAAACAACAACTTACCTAAACTCCAATACACCGAGTTTGCCGAACTGTTAATTTGCTTAGCAATGAAAGAACGAGCCACACGAATTTGGGTAACGGCTTGCTCCAACATCTCGTTGTAGTCAAAATTTGGACTGTTTGCTTGATTTAAAACTTCCATAATAACTCTTTTTCAATCCGAAGTTTTCCCTTACTCCCGAATCAACGGAAGTGTCGAACATCTGAGCAAGCCTTCTTGTTTTGATATTTCGTAATACGGAATTTCTTCTACCGTAAATCCATTGTCTTTCAACCAATTATTCAATCGGGTGAATTTTTGTTCGGAAACCACCACATCGGGAGCAATGGAAAAAATATTGCTGAACATATGATACATTTCTTCGCGTTCAATGTGAAAAAGATTTTCTTTCCCGAATAAATTTAGCAAATACACATAATCAGCTTCTTCACGGAAACCACTTTTGTAAATAATTCCCTTGTCTTTGCCCACAGGCTGAAAGCAACAATCCAGATGCAAAGCGTTATCGCGCGGTTCTAAATTTGACTTTACCAAATCAAATTCTTTCACAATTTTGTTTGGAAAAAGCTCTTTGATGAAATTTACTCCGTGCATATTGGTTCGGGCTGTGATATAATTTTTATAGTCACTACCTTTATACGTTCCAACGAAAATATGGTCATTCCAAGGCATTACATCGCCTCCTTCAATGTGTACCTCATCAGGAGGAAGAACCACTTTTTGAGGGTCAATTTGTTTTACGATGTACTCAATGGCTTGATATTCATTTTCACGGTCAGGCAAAATATTGGCTTTTATGAACTTATCATCAATCACAAAACCGATGTCACGCGTAAAAATCTGATTGCAATTTTCAATAATTTCAGGTCGATATACCGTCACGCCGTGCTTTTCGAGCGCATTTTTGAAAGCCTCCATTTCGGCAATCATATCTTTTTCAACAGGATACGTTCCCGCCTTTATATGTTCTAACGATTTGGGGTCGTATGCTTCTTCAACGGTAGGTGTTGCTCCGTTGCTTACCGCTGTCCCTAAAATTACGGATTTTAAACGGTTTGTTTCGTTTGTTACGTTTACTTTTAACATATTTCTTTTATTTTTTTGAGAAGTTGAAGAAAGTCAGACAGATAAAGGATGTCTTCCTAAAATTCTTTTACGCTACAAAAATAAAAAAAGCCTCGAAAAAAATGAGGCTTTTCTCAAAAATATTATGATTATCTTTTTTCAATTTCCACAAACTTTCTTTCGGGATTTCCCACATAAATTTGGCGTGGTCTTCCAATAGGTTCGTTGCTTTGACGCATTTCTTTCCATTGAGCAATCCACCCAGGTAAGCGACCAATGGCGAACAATACAGTGAACATTTCCACGTGCATTCCCAAAGCGCGGTAAATAATTCCTGAATAGAAATCAACATTCGGATATAGATTGCGTGACTTGAAATATTCGTCTTCCAAAGCTACTTTTTCAAGGTGTTTAGCGATGTCAAAAATAGGGTCGTCAATTCCGAGAGAGTTTAGCACTTCATCGGCTGCTTGTTTGATAATTTTGGCACGAGGGTCAAAATTTTTGTACACACGATGCCCAAAGCCCATCAATCGGAAAGGGTCATCTTTGTCTTTTGCTTTTCTGATATATTTTTCAACGTCACCACCATCGGCTTTGATATCTTCCAACATTTCAACAACGGCTTGGTTTGCTCCTCCGTGAAGAGGTCCCCAAAGGGCTGATACTCCCGAAGAAATTGTTGCAAACAAACCTGCGTGTGAAGAGCCCACCAAACGCACTGTTGATGTAGAGCAGTTTTGCTCGTGGTCACCGTGCAAAATAAGCAACTTGTTCAAAGCGCTTACCACTTTTGGGTTCATCACATATTTCTCGGTTGGGATAGAAAACGTCATTTGTAATATGTTTTCGATGTATCCCAACTCATTGTTATAATAATTCAACGGAAGCCCTTCGCGTTTACGATATACCCAAGATGAAAGTACAGGAATTTTTGCAATTACCTTACAAACAGCTTCATAGACATCTTTCTCACAAGAAACATCAACCGATTTCGGGTTGAAAGCCGTCAAAGCACTTGTCAAAGAGGCTAAAATTCCCATTGGATGAGCTGTTTTCGGGAAACCATCTAAAATGCCTTTCATTTCTTCGTGAACCATTGTATATTTATGAATGGTCTTGATGAATTTTTCATACTCGACTTTATTTGGAAGTTCTCCAAAAACTAATAAGTAGGCTACCTCTAAAAAATCAGCTTTTTCAGCTAATTCTTCAATATTGTAACCTCTGTATCGTAAGATACCCCTTTCCCCGTCCAAAAAGGTAATAGAACTTTTGCAAGCTCCTGTGTTTTTGTATCCTGAATCCAATGTGATTAGACCCGTTAGAGCACGCAATTTGTCAATATCAATGCCCCTTTCGTTTTCTGTACCTGTAACAATTGGAAATTCATATTCCTTTCCTTCAAATGTTAGTTTTACTGTTTCTGACATAGTTGTTAAGTTTTTTTAGATAAAAATGATTTTTTAGCGTGGGCTAATGTATGAAAAAAAATAATAAAAGCAATATTTTTGTATGAAATAATTTGTTTTTAGGTCTTTTAAAGAAATAGTGTGTTGCAGTTGATATGATTTTTCTCAAAAATATAGAATAAAATTTAATTTTTTTTATAGAATTATTTTTCTTCCCTCTTTGAAACTTTCTAAGGTTTTGTCAATGAGTTTCATCGTTAGTATGCCATTTTGGGCTGTCGCCGGATTTTTTTCGTTATAAATCATCGATTTGTATAAATCTTCATAAAAATTCATATAATTTCCGTGTTGAGCAATGGTTTCTTCTTTCGTAGTTGTTGTATGTAAAATCCCGTTGGGTTGAACAATGGTTTTGAGCCATTTTTCTGTTGTTGGTTTTATGCCTTTTACAAGCGCTTCTTCCTGACAATCAAAGCGTTTTTGTAAAAAACTTCCTTTATCACCGTGAAGAATATATTCCCAGCCTTTTTCTTTTGCCATTGTTGAAGATTTTAGGCGTACTCTAAATTCATTTTCATAAAATAAAATCAACTCAAAATAATCATTTGTTTGTGTATGCTCACGAAAAAATCCTAAATCCGCAAAGATAAATTTCGGAAAACCAAATAATTGCAAAGATTGGTCAATGAGGTGTGCTCCCAAGTCGTGTAGCGTTCCCGCTCCTTCGATAGCAGCTTCTTTATGAGTTTTTGTACTGATTTCTGTCCGAAAACGGTCAAAGCGTATCTCTACTTCTTTGAGTGTTCCTAAAACGTTGCTATTGACAATTTCTTTTACTTTTAAAAAATCCCCATCATACCTTCTGTTTTGATAAACACTTAAAAAACAGTTGTTTGTTGTTGAAATTTGATGTAGTTCTTCTGCTTGTTGAGCATTAACTGTAAAAGGTTTTTCCACTAAAACATTTTTTTTGAGTTCCAGCGCTTTTTTGGCGAACTCAAAGTGTGTTTGCACAGGTGTATTCACAACAATTAAATCTATCGAATCATCAGTAAGTAGTTCATCATAAGAACGATAGAGTCTTGAATCGGGATACTCCTCACGAGAATCGTTTTTGTGTCGTTCCACTATGGCTTGCAATCTGAAATTAGGATTATTAACAATAAAAGGAGCGTGAAACACCCGTCCGCTCATTCCAAAAGAGGCTAATCCCACATTAATTATTCTATTCATAACATATTCGTTTTGAGTGTGTTTACTAATCTTTGATTGTTAATTTAATCACCAATCCTTCATTTGAGCGTACGTTAAAAACCGTACCATCTTCAAAAATCAGGTACTGCCCCTTGATGCCTATCAGCGTACCACTATAAGTAGGTGTTTTCAGTAAGTTGAGGCTTTTCACTTGTGCTGGATATTTTTCAATGGGAAAATGTATGTGAATTTCCTCTGAATTTTCAACAAAAAAAGGCTTTGTTTCTTCGGGAAAAAATGGAAATAAATCATATTTCAATTTCTTCAAATCAACATCTTGAATAGTGTTAGTGAGCATCTTTCGCCAATTCGTTTTATCTGAAATATGTTGTTTAAGAGCTACTTCTGTAATGCCTGCCAAATATCGATTGGGAAATTCAGCGACAATGAGAGCTTCGTGCGCACCTTGGTCAATCCACCGTGTAGGGATTTGTGAGGCACGTGTAACTCCTACTTTCACTTCGCTCGAATTTGCCAAATAAACGTAGTGTGGTTGCAATTGCATTTGTTTTTCGTATGCCAAATCGCGGTCTTCAATGTCTAAATGCGCTTTGCTGAGCTCAGGATGCATAATCCAATCTGCGGCTTGTGGCACTTCAAAAAAACATTTTTTGCAGAATCCTTGTCGGAAAATAGGTTCGCTACTTCCACAGTTTAAACATTGAAAATGAGAGAATTCAAGATTAATTTTTTGATTTACTAA
>JBGYFE010000040.1:0-25491 GCA_041819925.1 Capnocytophaga sp. | reverse complement strand
TGCCGGTGGCGGATTTGCCTATGTGGGTTCTATTCACGAGAGTTTTCCGCACGCCGACTATTTGAGCAGGCAAGGATACAATGTTTTTGCCATTCAGTATCGTACCGGTGGGGCACAAGTGGCTTGCGAAGACCTTGCGGCAGCCATTTCGTTCATTTTTCGCAATGCAAAAGAGTTGAACATAGATACAGAGGGCTATTCGTTGTGGGGAGGTTCGGCGGGTGCTCGTATGGCAGCCTATCTCGGTTCGTATGGAGCGGCGGCTTACGGTGGCGATGATTTGCCGCGTCCTTCGACGGTAGTTATGCAATATACGGGACATACGGATTACACACGCAACGACCCGCCTACTTTTGCCGTTATCGGTGAAAATGACGGTATTGCAAGCCCCGCCGTGATGCAACGCCGTATCGACAACCTCAAAGCCGCAGGTATAGATGCCGAATTGCACATTTATCCGAATCTCGGACACGGCTTCGGAATGGGTTACGGCACTTCTGCCGAAAGCTGGATAGACCTCGCTTTGCGATTTTGGGAAAAACATTTATAACAAAAAAACTAAAAAACACAATGAAAAATAACATAATAACAGTAATATTGTCGGGGAACGCTCTGTGTTGTATCGCTTGGACGGATAACGGCAAAATGCCGAACAATGGAAATAACAACCCACATACGGAATTTACCATACAGATGACAACCCCCGTCCCGACCGAATATTTCAGCCCTGCCACAGAACAGGGAAAAGTAGAACGAATAGAATATAGCTCGAAAGACTATACAGGCTCGATGCAGACGACCACCAAGCCCGCTTATGTGTATCTGCCGTACGGTTACGATGCTTCACAGAAATACGATATCATCTACCTTATCCACGGTTGGACGGGAACGGCAGAGACCAATTTCGGTTGGACGAACGGACGATTGATAACGTTGTTCGATAATTTGATTCAACGAGGGAAATGCAAGCCGTTTATTGCCGTATCGCCCACTTGGGACAAAGACAATCGGGCAAAGAGTTGGGGCGAGTCGTGCGATGAGGTGGCAGTTTTTTATAACGAATACAAAAACGACCTTATCCCTGCCGTTGAGGGCAGATACGGCACCTATGCCGAAACCACCGACGAGGCGGGTATTGTAGCTTCGCGCGAACATCGTGCATTCGGCGGATTTTCGCTTGGCAGCATCACCACGTGGTACGAGTTTGAGAACGGATTGAATTTGCAAAAATGGTATCTGCCGATGAGTGGCGACAGTTGGCTGGCAGGAGTGTTTGGCGGGCAATCACAACCCGAAAAAACGGCACAAATGTTAGCCGATATTGTCAATGCTTCCGCTTACAGCGGAAACGGTTTCTATGTATGGTATGCAGTAGGGACAGACGATTCTCGCTTTTATCAAACGCATAATCAAGCCTTAGCGATGGCTGCTTTGCCCGAAACCTTTAACGAGACCAACTTTTTCGTATCATCAAAAACAGGGTGGCGTTCACGATTACAACGCCGTAGCGGAGTTTATCTATCACGCATTGCCTTTCTTTTTCCCGAAGTAGAAAGGAGCGAAGCGGATTTTGCACTTCGGTTCGGGGCTTTGCGAAGGCGGGGATTTTACAAACAGAAAGTTCTACTAAAAATCGAACCGAGCAAAAACCATTTTCGTTTTTTCAAACTTACAAAAAATAAAAAAACGAAATGGTTTTTTGCGGCTAAAAGTGCGAAAAATCTTCAACGCAAGGGAACTTCAGCCCTGCTTTTGCAAAACCCATGTTAGCTGTAGCCATATTTCAGACTTCAATGCTAAAATATTCACGCATTATCTCTACAATTTTATTAGCTTTTGATTTCCTGGCTTTTTCTAAAATTTCTTTCTCAGAATAAAATTCAATTTTGTATTTCTTTAGTTCTTGTTGCTTTTTCCTTAAAAATTCTATAGCATCTTCTGTGAATCCAGAAGTTGACCAAAATTCAAAAATTATTTCTTTGTCAAAGTTGTATTCCCTAATTGCTCTGTATATAAATGAAACTTTATTGCTTAGCCAATTTTCAACAATTTTCAAATCTATACTTGTCTTGTATGCTTTACATTCACAAATTATAAATTTGTCTTGAAAGGTAGCATACACATCTACTTCTTTATAATTTCCTTGATAATTGATTTTCTTTCCAATGTCAAGACTTTGGCATAGATTACTGTAATAATACCCAACAGCTAATTCAAATAAGTCTCCTCGAAGATTGTTTGTTTTTCCATCAACAAGTTTATTTAGCTGTAAAAGTAATTGAAGATATGCATCAGGATTAGTCTTTAGAATTGTGCCTGCATTCGTTACAACACTTATTAGCGATTTTAGCAACTCTTCATATTCATCACCAAACAATTTATTTACTAAACCAATTATAATTCCATTTTCTTTTAATTTTTTAAAAGCTTCCTGTGTCAATACATCTGTAATAAGAAATGGTAGAAAATTACTTGTTGTTTGTGTTTTAATAATTTGCACTTTTTGTAAAAAAAAGTCAATACTTGTTTCATTATTTATGTTCCCAAGTAAAATATCAGCAACCACAAACGCCGGTTGAATTTTAGTGCCATATTTAACTAACCCTGTAATATAGCTTGGCGCAGTAAAACAAAATTGAAATTTAGAAAATTCTGAGTTGAATTTTCCTTTTTCGTATGAGACAAAACCTAAGCTTTTGGAAAAATTATAAAATTGGTTGCCAATAACTTCTTTGCTTAATTCAATAGCTTTATAATAATTGAAATTATTATTAACTCTATTTGATATCCTTTCAGTTAATCTGTAATACTCATTTTCTTCAACTATAATTTTTAATTTTATTAAGTCGTCAATAACGCTTGAGAATTTTTTATGTGATTTAAGATTTTTTATTGGACTGAAAGAATATGATGCTAAATCTTCTTTTCGTATATAACCGTTATGATATTCTAGGGCAACAATTATTGCATAATACCTTTTAGCCGAATTTTTTAAAGCGTCTCTAAGGCTGACGTAAAATCGGTCGTCATTGTAGTGGTCAATATGGTAAAAAAAAGTTTGATTGTCTTTGAAAAAGCCTTGTATTTTATAAATAGGTTCAGAAATTCTTGAAAGTCTTTTTCTAATTGCTTCACTGCTTAAACCTTCGTTTTGAAAAAAGCTAATTAATTCACTTGAAAGTGTTGGTCCGTTTGATAAAAGATACTCTTGAATTGTCACACCTCGCTATTTATAATAAATACTATTCTTATGGCAAAGAATCATTTTTTAAATAATTGATAATCAGTTTTTTTTTGAATAATGTTTTATCTTTTTTGGATGTCCAATTTATTTTAGTAAGGTGTCCAAAATGATTACAGCTAACACGCAAATATACGCAAATTTTTTTATTCAGCAGTAAAAAAAGTGCGTTTTTACCTTTTGTTATACTTAAAATTCGTTGCAAAGGTACTAAATTTTTTGACACAAAGTACACTTCTATTTGTTTGTCAATTGATAATTGATACAAATTCAAACACTCAAAAGTGAAACTTTCGTCTCCTTTTGTGAAACAACATTTTCAAATCATTTGTTTACCTTTGCAGAAAACTTACGGAGACAATTATTCTTTGAACTTGTCTTTGTGATAAATAACATATTAACTAATAATTAAATATTTGAATATATGAAACGAATTATTCTGACCGCTTTGAGCATTGTTTTGCTTGGCGGAGTTGTATCGGCACAAAAAGAGAGTCGCATCAAGTCCAAAGGTATCGCTATATCGAGCAAAGACGGGCATTTTCACAAACACGAATTTACCCGCCACGCCGTGGGCGACAACGACATACTCATTGATATTCTGTACAGTGGTATTTGCCATTCTGATATTCACAACGCTTACGGGCATTGGGGAAGCGAGCATTATCCGCAAGTTCCGGGACACGAAATTGCAGGAAAGGTAATAAAAGTGGGTAAGAATGTTACCAAATTCAAGGTGGGCGATTATGCGGGCGTGGGCTGTATGGTCAATTCGTGCGGCGAGTGCGACAACTGTCGTAAGGGACGCGAGCAATTTTGCCAACAGGGGAAGGCTGTCTTTACCTATGGCAGCAAAGATGTTTTTCATAATAACGAACCCACAATGGGAGGGTATTCGGACAATATCGTGGTATCGGAGAGGTTTGCAGTCAAAATACCGCAAAACGCAGATATGAAACGTGTTGCCCCATTGCTTTGTGCCGGCATAACCACCTATTCGCCTATCAAATTCAGCAATATAAAACAGGGCGACAAGGTGGGGGTTGCAGGATTTGGCGGACTTGGACATATGGCGGTGCAGTACCTCAAAGCCCAAGGAGCCGATGTTACGGTGTTTGATATTACCGAAGACAAACGCCAAGATGCCCAAAGCCTCGGCGCTGTCAAGTATGTGAATATCAACCAGCCCAAAGATTTCGAGGGAGTATATAACACTCTCGACTTTATCATTGTGGCAGCCTCCGGCAAATATGACCCCGTGATGTATCTTTCCACGCTCAAAGAGGGCGGCGAAATGGCTATTGTAGGGCTTCCTGCCAACGAAGACACTCCGATGCTCAACACCTCGCAGCTTATCTTCTTGGCTAATCGCAAGGTGTATGGTTCGCTTATCGGCGGTATCGAAGAGACGCAGGAGATGATGGACTATTCGGTGCAAAACAACATTTATCCGATAGTGGAGATTATCAAAGCCGACCCCGCCGAAATCGATAAGGCGTACAAAAATGTGCAGGACAGCAAAGTTAAGTTTCGCTATGTGATAGATATGAAAACATTGAAATAGACGGGAGTAATATTGTTTTTCTTGTTTTTTTATATTACCTTTGCAACGATGTTGTCATAATTTAACAATCAAATAAATACTTAACGCAATGAAAATCAAATTACCAATCAAAAGTTTATTGATACTCGTCGTTTTGTTTTTTATGGCGAGTTCTTCTTATGGTCAAACCAATGAGTTGTATGTAGGACCAGGAACAGGGCTTGATTACGGAGGCATTGGTGGAAAAGTCGAGTACTTGCCTGTTAAAAATTTCGGTTTTTTCACAGGTGTAGGCTTCAATCTGCTGACTTTGGGCTGGAACGTAGGAACAACCTACAAAATTCACGTCAGCAGAAGGGTTTCTATCAACCCGATGGTGATGTACGGTTACAACGGAGTTGCTTTTACAGCCAAAGAGTTTCCTGAGTATGAAATGGTTTCTTACGGAGTAACTTTCGGAACAGATGTTAACATCAAATTCGGAAAACGCGGAAATAAACTCAGTGCAGGACTGTGCGTTCCCATACGCTCGAAAAAATTTATGGACAACTTCGACGCAATGGAAGGTGATGGTCGGGTTGGTGCAGTTATTCTGCTTCCTATAACTGTTTCTGTGGGATATAACTTCAAATTAAATTGACGTATTCTTACCTAAAACGCTTGCCAAAGTTTTAAAGAGGAGCTACACAAAGCACTAATCTTTTCAACTTTGGCAAGTTTTGTTTTCTTTCATATTCGTATTTTTTGTATTTTTTTGCTCTTTTTCCTGATTTTAAGCGTTTTACTTATTTTAAATTGTAAAAAAGAATTAATTTTCATCAAAAAAATGCGTTTTTGATAAAAAAATAACTACCTTTGCCCCGATGTCATATAAATAAAAAGATTTCTAATATTTTTCAGTATTATGAAGAACCTATTATTTACTACTTGCTTATTTCTCTCATTTATCTTATCTGCTCAGAAACCTACCAACACTGATGAAATTATCCAAAAATTCACCCAAAACACAACGGTTGAATGGGCATTGCCTATTGGAAAGGAAAGCCTTGTCGTTCGATGGTATGAGAGAGCCAATTCGTTGACACAATCTGAGGGTATTCGCACCTTTGCGGGGTATCATAACGAAACTCTCGTGGGGGCAATTTCACTCCACAATCGTCAAATTTCGGGAAGTTTTCGGTGGAAAGGTACTGATTATAGGATTCTTACGCAAAAACAAAAAATCGTCATTCAAAAAGAAGAAGAACAAGGCAAATGTGGCACTTGCAAAGGAGGGCATTGCAAATCACACGAGCAAACCCCGAAAACACAAATAACAGGCAGACCTTCCGCAAAGCCGGTCATTGATAGCCTTCCTGAAATCCATTCCGATGGAATTTTGCGCATCTACCGATTGGCATTACTCGTCGATTACAGCCGATTCGGAACTTTCCCTTTTTATTCCAACACAGCCAACGTAAAAACATTTTGGGCAGAAGCTGAAACGTTTTTGAACGAACTCTATATGCGAGATGCGGGAATAAAATTCAAAATAGTGAACGATGACCGACTGATAATCACCGAAAGTAGCAAGCGAGTTCACACAAGCGAGCGACCTCAAACCATCATTGAAAATTCTACTGCTGAAATCAATAAACTCATCGGAGCGGAAAATTATGATGTAGGGGTGAGTATTGCCCAAGTTTCTTACAGTTCGGGGGTGGCAGGTATGGCGGGAATGTATTTTGTGTATTCTTCCACTGGCAAGGCGTATGCTTTTTCAGGAACAAATTTAGCCACACTTGCTCACGAAATAGGACATTTATTCGGTTCTGACCACACTTTTTCCGAAGGAGGAGAAAACACGATGAAAACCGAGCCCAGCAAAGGAACTTCCGTAATGAGTTACAACAGAGAATCGGCGCGTGATTATTTCTCGTTGGCTTCTTTGTTTTACATTCGGCAGGCAATGTTTAACAATTCGGATTACTACACCGATGAAGCGAGAACACAAAAGGTGGGACCCGGACATACGGACAACATCGTTTACGGAATAAAAACCGAAAATCGTCCGCCAGCAATTGACCGCTCAAAATTGAGAAATTCATACACCATTCCGCGCGGAAGTTACTTCCAATTTAAGATAAAAGCCGCTGACCCTGACGGACATAAGCTACTTTACACAGCACATCAAGTCGATATTAGGCGACACGCAACCTCCAACGCTAAATTTCAAAGTGCCAAACCATCGCCCAAAAATCATATCGTTTTTGAACCTACTTACAGCAAAGAAAACTTTGCTCCCGTAGCGTTTTCGTATCCCGAAAAGACACTCACGGGCAAGTTTACCTTTTGGCTCGGAGTAAGTGACGGAGGGGAAATACGGGCTGATAATCTGCAAGATAATAACCACGCCACACGCTACGATATGTTCAAAACGGAAGTAAATATCGTTGAAGGAATTCCTTTTGCGATTACTTCTGAAATCAAAAAGAAATACAAAATGGGCGAAAAAGTTACGTTGAAATGGGGCGTTGATGAAAATATCTTCGGGAAGGACAGCAAGGTGCGTATTTTGCTTTCTGATGACTTTGGAGAAACGTATAAGTACGTCTTGGCGGAAACCGAAAACGACGGAGAATGCGAAGTGGTCATTCCGCAGGTGGTTGTGGGGGCAAATACAATTGAGTTACCAACCCAAGACGGAGGAAAGGTAACGTTCAACACCGGAAAGGGGCTCTTTAAGATTGAAGTGTTAGACCATATTGCCCATACGATAACAGATAACAGTCCTCTTGCGGGAAAGGGCTTTGAAGTGGAGGCTTCCGCCATTGAATTTCAAAATCTTCCGGAGCAAAATAGCACTGTAAAGAAAGGAAATGAACCACAAAAAGCCAATGTTACGGCAACTTCTTCGTGTGGGAATAACTCGGTTACGATAGTGTATTCCGAAAATAAAACCGATAAGCTCATTACACGCTCTTGGAAGGCTTCCGATGCGTGTAATAACCAATCTGAATTTGTGCAGTACATCTACATTGAAGAAGAAATGAAGGTTTTGAAGTTCGAGGGAACGCTTCCGAAAGATATGGTGGTGCAATGTGAAGAAATGTTGCCCGAAATCCCCACGTTGCAAGTAACGGGCAGTGATTCGTACCGAACTTTTTTCACACAAACCAGAGTAAAAGACGATTACGAGAACTATTCACTCAAAAGGACGTGGGTTTTTACCGATGACAACGCTATGCCTATTTCGCACGTGCAAAATATTATCATTTACGACACTACAAAGCCCACTTTCAACGCATATCCGCCTGATATGACCGTAAAATCGTTTGACGAAGTGCCTACGCAGGAAACGCTCACCGCAACGGACAATTGCAACGGCACTGTAAAAGTAACTTCCTCCTCTTCTTGGTTTTCAGAAGACGGCTTTCAGAAGATAAGACGCTCTTGGACAGCCACCGACAAGGCAGGAAATGAGACTTACTACGCACAAATCATCACGATTAACCCCAATCATACCGTAACACCCTTGCAGTTTACAACCAGCTTGCCTCAAAACGTGACGGTAAGCTGCGAAAAACTGCCCGTAGCCGAGACTTTGACTGCAACAGGCGGTTGTTCAGCTCCTGTGGTAACGGTTTCAGACAAGCGTATGAACGAAACTTGCACCAACAGCTATCAAATAGAGCGCATTTGGACTGCTTCCGACAGTTGTGGCGCACAAATAACCCACAAACAAATCATTACGGTTGAAGACAAAACAGCGCCGACTTTCGTAGGCTCGCTTCCGACAGATGCAGAGATTGAGGCGGACAAAATCCCTGCACAAACCACGCTCAACGCCACCGATAATTGCACCGAAGCCGTAGAAGTGATTCCTTCCGAAGAGAAAATACGCAATTCCGATGGGAAATTAGAGAAAATCATTTACAAATGGACGGCAAGCGACGCCTGCGGAAACTCCGTAGCCCATACGCAGACGCTGAAAATCGTATCCGAAGTGATAAACACGCTAAAAACAAATGAAATCGTTATTTATAATGCCGTTTCCAGCGAAGATAATTCAGAAAACTATTTCAGAATAGAGAACATCGAGCAGTTTTTAAACGTAAAATTGCAGATTTATAACGAAATAGGGCAATTGGTATTCAAATCGGATAATTATCAAGCAAACGGAGACGTATTTCGAGGGTATCCGAATGCAAAAGGCGTATTTTCACCAAGCAAACGCCTGCCTACGGGAACTTATTTTTACACTTTATTCTATAATGACTCAAAAGGAAGTCATAAAAAATCAGGATATTTATTTGTTCGATAAAAATAAATATATTTTTGAATGTCATCTTTGGCAAAGTTTTGAGCTTTGCCAAAGATTTTTATTTAACCCGTTTTCCGCATTGGAAATAAAGGTAGGGGCGTATTGCATACGCCCTTACGAGGGGAATAAACGTTTTGAAACATAATCAATAAAATACCGAGCACTATAAAATCAAAATATATTGGTTTTCAACAATGTAGGGCGTATGCAATACGCCCCTACAAGAAAAACAAAACGATATGATTATAACAAAAATCTTTCATAAAATGAATATAAGAAATTACATTTTACTACTTTTCATCGCATTTTTGCAAACAATCAACGCACAAAAGTCCATAAAAACAACAGTTGATGCAAAAACGGTGATTAATCATTTCTCAAAAGGAGAAAAACTCACGTGGGCAATGCCTATTTCAGGAAAAGAAAGCCTACTTTTGAGATGGGAAGAACGAAAAAACACGTCCGCAGTGAGTGAAAATCTAAAAACATTTGCGGGCTATGAAAATGAAACGTTCGTTGCTACAATTACAATCGGAAAAGAATCCGTTTCAGGGTATTTTTTTAGAGAAAATGATGAATTTTATCTAAAAACAATAGACGGATTTCTGACATTGTATACACAAGAGGATAAAAAATGCGGTCTTTGCGACGAAAACTGTTCTCATTCGCACGAAAAAGCGAGTAAAAAACCGATAATCTTGTCCGATGAAACTTCTTCAAGCCCTAAAATAGCAAATAGCGATGTGCTTCGGGTCTATCGATTGGCAATTCCGGTTGCATACAACTATTTTTCAAGCATCTACTTCAATAAAAATATTGAAAACGTCAAACAATTTTGGACAAACATCGAGACTTTCCTCAATGAGGTCTATGTTCGAGACTTGGGGATTAAGTTTGAAGTCTTGCGGGACGAACGTTTGATAATGACCTCTGCCGAAACATCTATTTTCAACGCAGGGCAATCGCCGCAATACATCATTTCGTTCTCCACCGAGAAGCTAAATGAGCTCATCGGCGAGAAAAATTACGATTTAGGGATATGGATATCCTACCACAGTGCGTCGGCAAGCGTTTCGGGCTTGGCTTATATGTGGAACGCTTATACAAAAGACAAAGCAGCGGCTGTGGCAACGATGACGCCTTCGGTTATTGCTCACGAAATAGGACATTTATTCGGAGGAAGGCACACGGCTTCTATCGGGGTTGAAGATACCGAAAAAACGGAAGTGAGCAGAGGGCAATCCATTATGAGCGTAGGCTCTCCGCGTGATTTTTTCTCACTTTCAAGCATCGAACGCATACGAACAAGGCTTTGCCATACGCCCTATTATGCAAATCAAGAAAGAACAACGCTTGTTGGAAGTCCGTCGGCGAATGAAAATATCCCATTGGGTATAAAAATATCCTCAAAAGCACCAAAAATAGAGACCAGCAAGCTAAAATCAAACTATATCATTCCCGAAGGAACTTTTTTTCAGTTCTATATTCCGGCAAACGACGAAGATAGTTCCGATTTATGGTATGCGGCACACCAAAAAGACGAACGTTTTGCAAGAAATGCCTCTATTTCAAACTTTTTAGCCTATAAACCGTCGAAAAACAATCCCGTAAGATTTCAAACCACGTACAGCAAAAACACGGGAGACGTGGAAACGTTTTCAACACCGCAAGCAACAGGCAAATTTACCTTTTGGTTGAGTGTAAACGACGCTGCGGAAGGGACAAACAAGCCGTATACAACGCAATACGACCTATTTCAGACCCAAGTAAACATCGTTTATGGCGAGCCTTTTAAGATTATGAGCGCCACCAAAAGAGAATACAAGGGCGGAGACAAAATGGAACTTCAATGGAACGTGGATAAATCCATTTTCGGCACAGATAGCAAGGTGCGTATTCTACTTTCGGACGACTTCGGGCAAACTTTTAAGCATATTTTGACCGAAGAAACCGAAAACGACGGAAAGCACGAAATCATCTTGCCAAATATGGAGATAGGAACGATGAAATATGCCGAGAAAACCGTCGGAATGGGTGTTATCAAGGTGGAAGTGATTGACGGATTGGCGTATGACCTCACAAACTACAATCCAAAAGTAAGAGGAGGCGGTTTTCAGATAAAAATCAATCCTAATTTATCCGAAGAATTGCAGTTTTTAGGCGATTTACCTCAAAATAAGACTATAAACTGCGATGAAACACTTCCCGAAAAGGCAGAAATAAGCGTAAAAGGCGGTTGTTCACCTACTGTATCCTTTGAGGAAAGCGGAAGCAAAGAGTGCGGAAATAAAATCGTCCGCATTTGGAAAGCCACAGACAGTTTCGGAAAAGTATTAACTCATACTCAGACTATTATCATACTTCCGAAAGAAGAAATCAACGATAATTCACAAGAAAACAATACCGAAGAGAACAATGACAATTCTTCGGAAAGCGAAAATAATAGCAATTCATCTGAAAATAATTCGGGGCAACAGGAAAACAATTCGGGGCAGCCGGAGAGCAACGATGACACGAAAGAGAGTAATAACGAAACGAAAGAAAACAACAACGAAACGAACGAAAGTAACTCGGGGCAGTCGGAGAGTAACGGTGATACGAAAGAGAGTAATAACGAAACGAAAGAGAGCGAAACAAATACAGGTGAAAACAACACCCCAACAAATGAAGAAAATCCAAAACAAAATGAAGAGAGTTCGGGGCAATCAGAAGGAGAATTAGAGCAGAAGGAAAGCGATACAAAAACAATAGAAAATGAGATTAAAATAGAAAAAAACAAGGAAGATATAAGTCTCAGTAAGGAGATTATTATCTACAACGGCGTGTCTTCACAAAACAGTTCAGAGAATTATTTCCGGATAGGGAATGCGGAAGGCTTGTCAAAGGTGAAATTACAAATTTTCAATGAGTTGGGACAGTTAGTTTACAAGTCGGACAATTATCTATCCGCTGGGGAAGCATTCAGAGGCTATGCAAACGTAAAAAGCGTATGGTTTCCAAATAAAAAATTGCCATCGGGAACGTATTTCTACATTCTTGAATACAAAAACAAGAATGAAAATCAAACCAAAAAGGGATATTTATTCATTCGGTAGTTATAATTGGCAAAAATCGGATAGAAAATATATAATTTCAAGTAATAAACATTTTTTGTAGGGGCGTATTGTATACGCCCTTACGAGATTAGAAACAAATGTAGGGGTGTATTGCATACGCCCTTACAGAAAAAAATCAAATGCGTAATTTAGGTTTATGTATGCAATCCGAAAAGGAATAAAAACCTTTATAAAGTTTTGAGAAAATCATATTTATTTTGCGATATATTCTTATATTTGCAGAACTAAAAGAATAAAAATGAAAAGGTTAGTCATATTTCTTTTATTTACATCACTATTTGGATTTTCTTACGGACAAAATGCAGCAAAAACCATTGAGGAACATCTTCAAACAAGTGAAAAATTTCGAGGAGAGGGCAATTTAGACCAAACTTACACAATTTTAAAAGAAGCTGAAACGATTTCTTTACAAAAAGAAAAGCAATATCTTCCACAAATTTATTCAGAACTTGTAAAGTACTTCTTGGCTATCAAAAAGAATGATTTAGCAAAGGAATATATGCAAAAGGCGATGCGTGAGGCGGAGCATTTAAGCAGTCCGCAGGCTTTGGCGTATGGATATTATGCAAGGGCGTATTATTATAACTATTTAGACATACGAAATCTGGCTGTTGAAAACGCACAACAGGCATTGGATTTAGCAGAAAAGCATCAATTAGCTGAAATTAAACCCCGAATTTACTATCTTCTGTACGGGGCGTATTCAAGTTTTGACAATGCAACTCTTGCGGAGAAATATGCACACGAAACCATTTCATCGGCGCGTAAAATAGGCAATTATAATTTGCTTTCCAATGGGTATTCGGCAATGTCCACCGTAATGGGATATTTTTACAAAAAGGAAAATAACGAAAGTTACAAGGATAGTATTTTAATATACTTAAAAAAATCGGCAAACGTTTATGCGCAATATCCCGAAAAGGTAAGTCCGATAACCTACGGGATAACAAATATCAACATTGCTAATTATTATTACAGAAATGGGAATTTGTTAAGTAAGAGTACGTTAGATACGATAAAGAAATACACAGAAATAGCATTAAACGCCACACAAGGGATTAGTTCCATTGTGCAAGCGAATGCAAACGGACTTTTGGCAGAAGTAGCAATGCGTGAGGGAGACAACATCACCGCTGAAAAACTTTTGACAGAGACATTTTTGGAGATGAGTATGCAAGAATATCCTGACTACTACACGCTTACATCGCTTTCCGAAGCACTTTCATCGCTTTACAAGAAACAAGGGAATTATGAAAAGGCACTTTTTTTAAAAAACGAAAAGGAAATATATATCACCAAGCTATATGACCAGAACCAAATGGAGCAAGTGTCGCGCCTCGAAGCTGAATTTGAAAACAAACAGATTAAGCAAGAGATAGAGACCATAAAACAATTGGCTGAAACTCGAAAACATTTGAATTATTTATATATTGGTCTGTCTGTACTCATAATTTTTTCATTGTTTTTTGTAATCCGAAACCATAAAAACCGTTTGAATCTTCAAGCAGAAAAACAACTCCGATTAGAAAAAGAAAAAGATGAAGCAAAGGCATTGGCTTTATTGAAAGAGAAGGAGCGCCGTTTACTTTCGATACAAAAAATCCAAATGGAACGTGAAATTAAGATGCAACTGCGCATCGAGAAGGAAGAACAAGCACGATTAGTAGCCGAGCAAGAGCTTTTACAATTAAAAAATGAGCAAATGCAAAAAGAAGTGCTTGCAAGTACACTACAAATTGACCGAAAGAACAAACTTCTGGAAGAAATCAGAGAAAAAATCAAAGAAGAAGGCACTTACTTCAACATAGAACGCGTACTCAAAACCGAAAAACATCTGGACAGCAGCATTGAGCAGACCGTCAAGGAGTTTCAGGACATTCACCCTGAGTTTTTCAACAAACTCAACGAACTTTCATCAGATAGGCTCACGCCATTAGACCTGAAATACTGTGCGTATCTTTACTTAAAGCTATCAACAAAGGAAATCGCCATCATTTTCAACGTCGAGCCCAAAAGCATTCGTATGAGTAAATATCGCATCAAACAAAAACTCAATTTGCATAAAGATGAGAGTTTAGAAGCGTTCTTGCAGGAAATAATTGTGTAATATTGGCTATTTTTTTAGTAGTTTCGTAACACAATGCAACAAAAAATAGTACCTTTGCAAAGTCAAAAGCGATAGAATAATCTTATACGTATGAAAACTTTACTATTAACTACCATTTTACTACTCTTTCAATCTGTTTATTGCCAAGAAATCCCTCAAAATACCACCGGTAAAGTCATTTATCTTACCACCGGGCGAGATGATTCAACAAACGGAAATGGTTCAAAAACAAGTCCTTATGAAAGTTTGCTGTTTGCCATACAACAAGCACAAAACGGCGATACAATACAATTACTTACTAATATCAATTACACATTCGACACGGGGCAGCCTTTTGTTATCAACAAAGCCGTAACCATTGACGGCACTAACGAAAGTGGTGAGAATTTCAGTTTACAGTTTAGGGGAATGAGCGTTGCTTTGGCGGCTAATGTAACTTTTAAGAATTTAATTTTGAGAATGTTGCCTGATTCAGGAAATCGGAATGAAGATGGTACTCAGAAAATGAGCCGAATTTATGTATCTGATTATGAAGCAATTTTTGATAATGTAAGCACTAAAATCAGCAATTGGCAAACTCAAATACGTCCTGTTTTGGTGGCTGGAAATTATAAAAATCAAACCAATGGAACGCACGCTAAAATTATTATAAAAAATGCTACGGGCGATACTGAATTTGAGGAAATTATCGCAGGTGACGAGGATAATGATAAAACTACCCCGACAAGCATCGAAATAGCCGACAGAACAATAGTTAAAAAAGGTATTCTTTTCGCTTCTGCAAAATACCAGAATACAGGAAAAGTACGTGTCTATTCTGAGAGTGGAATTTCAAAATTTTCTGGTGTAAATGCAACGGATAGCGAGGTTGTAATAGTTAATAAAAACTTGTATAATGTTGATTTTAATAATATTAGAAATGTTTTTTTAGTGAATTCAACTGTTTCAATCAATAAATTTTTTGATGGCTTTTCGGGGACTTTAAACCTTGATGAAAAGAGTATGCTCATTGCTGACAATAATGAAAATTCGCAAACCATAAACATCGGTACGGTTGAAGGTAAAGGAACGGTTCGGATTAAGTTGGAAGAAGAAAAGCTAAAAATAGGGCGTGTTTCAGGCATAAAAATAGAAGTAACTCCACCCAATTACGCAAATTTAGATGGCTTTACAGGTGTTAATATTGTTAGTTTCAATGAAATAAATAACGAGATACCTACCATTTCATTGCGAAATAATACGGAATATCGTTTTAATCTCATCACAAACGAAACAGGCAAGCATTTTGTTTTAAATAGGAAAAGTGCCAATATTCCTTTGGAATTTGTTGATTTTCAGCAAAATGTAAATCTAAATTCGTG
Organism: Capnocytophaga sp.; assembly: GCA_041819925.1. Classification (GTDB taxonomy): domain Bacteria; phylum Bacteroidota; class Bacteroidia; order Flavobacteriales; family Flavobacteriaceae; genus Capnocytophaga. The sequence goes on along the minus strand of JBGYFE010000040.1, from coordinate 9,820 downwards.
TCAGGAACTAAATTCAGAAACAGGAAAGCCGACTACTAATAAAACAAGCGTAATTCTTTCTTATTCAGATAGTAATAAAGAATGGGTTTCTGTTGGAAAATATCAAATCGTTCGTCGTTGGAAGGCAGTGTTTGAATCAGAAGAAGTTTTTGGAAATCAAACGATTACAATTTTGGATACAGAAAGTCCGAAGTTTAAAAATCCACTTCCGCAGAATTTGGAAATATTTGAAAATGAGCGTATTCCAATTCAAATTGATTTAGAAGCTACGGATAATTGCGATGATGTTACGGTATCAAAATCGGAAATAAAAACCGAAAATTCGATTACCTATCAATGGATAGCTACCGATTTCGCAAGAAATCAAATAGTTTATACACAGGTTATTACGATTAAGAAAGTTGTTGAAAATCTGAAGTTTACTATCTTCCAAACAGAGCTATTAGTACATTCCTGCAAGGATTTAAACGAGCAAACAGGAAAACCAACTACCAATAAAACAAGTGCAATTTTATCCTATTCAGACAGTAATAAAGAATTTGTTTCTGTTGGTAAATGCCAAATCGTTCGTCGTTGGAAGGCAGTGTTTGAATCGGAGGAAGTTTTTGGAAATCAAACGATTACAATTTTAGATACAGAAAGTCCGAAGTTTAAAAATCCTCTTCCGCAGAATTTGGAAATATTTGAAAATGAGCGTATTCCGATTCAAATTGATTTAGAAGCTACGGATACTTGTGGCGATGTTACGGTATCAAAATCAGAAGTAAGAACCGAAAACACGATTACCTACCAATGGACAGCTATTGATTTTTCAAGAAATCAAACAGTTCATACACAGGTTATTACGATTAAAGAAAAAATAGAAATACCAATAAGTGAAAATGAAGAAAAATTGAAAGAAGTGAAAATTTACAACGGAGTTTCTTCGTTAAGTTCTTCTGAAAACTTTTTGAGAATTGAAAATATCGAACTTTGTCAGAATAATAATCTCAAAATATTCAATGAAATAGGAATAAAAGTCTATGAAATGGACAATTATCAAGCAAATGGACATATTTTCAGAGGAATTTCTAACATAACCAACAAAAAATTACCACAAGGAGTTTATTTTTATATATTTTCGTACTCCATTAATGGAAAAATAACTTCCCATTCGGGATATTTATTACTATTATAATCCTAAAATCGATAACTATGGGTAGTTTTGGGATATAATTTGTTAAAATGAGGTGCTTTTTCTTGTATAGAAATCCAATTTACATCTAATAACAAGTTATATCCCATTCTCAATGCCAAAAATCTCCTTTTTTCTTTACTTGTAGACACTTTGTAGACGCTCGTTTTTTGGCGAGTAGCTTTTTTCGTGTTAAATTTGCCCTGATTATGATTTACTTAAAAATTAATTTGTAAAACAATAGAATAATGATAACATTACAAAAATATACCAAAACGGATACCGACCCAACTCAAAGCATCAATCCGGCGGATTTTTGTGTAAATTCTTGGTGTTTCGATACGGACAATCAAGGGAAATATCTTGTGAAATGGGACGAAGAACGCAGAATTTTTGAGTTTCTGAACTTTGACAAAACTTTACTTTGGGAGTTGAACGCTCCGATTTGTGAAGCCAAATTTGACCCTAAAAATCAGTTGGTTTGGCTGGTACAAAGAGATAACGACGAGCAAGTTACTGTTTTTGTTTATGATTACAAGGGCAACCAAAAAGCAAGTCTGACGATGGAAGATGAATTTTGTCAATCTGGTTTTATCATCACACCGCTTCCTCAGCCGATGTCAATTGCTCTTGATTTTGCAGCTGGGCAAGATGGCTCGCAGGCTTATTTTTTACAATTTTCGGACACTAAAATACAGGTTATCAAAAAATTGGAAGAAAATTTAGATTTTTTATTCACCTTCGACAATGACCAAAAAGCTACATTACTAAATTTTTATGAGAACACTATTTTTGAGGTTTCTTACCCCGATTTGGAACCTTTGCGACAATTTGAATTTCCCGATGATATGTTTTATGGCGATTTACAAAAAATTACTGATAGCATTTGGCTTCTGACCGATGGATGCAGCTATCGGCACTATCTTTTTGATAGCCAAACGATGCAAATTATTGATGAAATCGTGGTGTCGGGCTATGAACCCGTGATGGATAAAGAAGGCGAAATCTCCTCAAATATCAGCGGTATGGAATACGCCGATGGCAAAATAATTTTTAAGCATTGGGAATTTGTAGGCAAATATCCTAATACCAAAGAGAAAAATTGGTGGGGGATAGCAGATTTTGATGTGGAAAATTGGAAGTAATAAGCAAATAATGACCAAAAAACGAAAAAAAGAGCAAAAATTTTTAGGATATGTAAAAAATCCGTTTGCGTGTAATGACCGAGAAAAAGTTTATAAAATTATGGTGCATCAAACGCCTAAAAATGGCGTGTTTTGTTACTATTTTACGAGTTTGGAGGCAGAAAATAGCTCGTATGACTCTTATCACAATTATGATTTAGAAGAAGTTTTATCTGATTGGGAAAATGAAATAGATGAAAGAGGTTGGCAAGAAATTCTCTGAAATAATAAAAATTCATTTTATGAAAAATAAAAGATTTAGAGACATTCGTTTTTACGAAAAAAACAACAAAAGCGTGTCTATGTTAGGACAAATTTTCTCCGATGATAGGGAATTTGCTTTCCTTTCGCAACGGATAGCCCAAAAACTCTACGAAGAGGAGTTTTCACTCGGAGAGGCAGACCTTCTGTATATCTGTTTGAATGATGATTTTCCTGAAAATCAGTTAGAAATAATTCCTGATAAGTACATCAACTGGAAAATAGATGTCAATTTTGGCGTGAAGGCAACAAAGTTCAATGCCTTGCCCAAAGAAGCACAAATTCAAGAGATAAAACGAATCATTTTCAAGACTTTAAACTATTTGAAACCCGAAAGTAACCAACTTTTCAGAAAAATAGAAGAGGAAATCAATCAGTTTGGTAAGTTTTTGAAATTTAAGCACATAAGCAAAGAAACAACAAGCTATAAAGTGAATGTTGAGTTCCAAATTGCCATTAACGATACGCAAAGCAAGGCATTCATCACATATCACGACAAGAAAAACAACCAAACACAAGAGTTTGAATATCTGTTGGAGTTTTTTGAGGATATTTATCCTTTGATGAAAGATATTAGCGTTAAGAATCAACAACTTATCATCAATCCTAAGAAATCAGTACGAGCCGAAATATACAACCAACACTACCAAACACCTATTGTTTTTAAACTGAAATAATTTGATTTTTAATTAAATACAAAAAAATGACGGATTATCAATTTATTAAAGAAGATGGAATAGCTTTTTCTACTGAAAAAGTATTTATAGCGAATATAAATCAATCGGTAGAAATTTGGATTTACACTGAAAATGAATCACTTAAAGATTTTTCATCGAAACAAAAACGAGCTTTTGAGGAATTTTTAAGCAAGAATGACATTCTAAACGACATAAAAATAACCGCAAAAAAATGTTACGAAGAGTTGCTTTCTCAAAAGCGTATAAAACCTTCTGATAAAGATTCTTTTGAGTTTGATTTTCAAGCAATTGCTATTCCGAGTCAAAGCCAAACCAATGAAAATATGATTTTTCTTTTGGCTGATACTAATTGGCAAATCGCTGATTCCGAATGTTTTATAGAGTTAGAAATCTACTTTGAAAACGGCGTTCTGACTGATATGTATGAACTCAACGGAAGTTATGTTTTTCCGTATTAAATTTTTAGTGGGATTCATTTATTTTTTATAAAACACTCTTTTACAAAGCGTTGAGATATATTTTATTTCTTGCTTCTTATTTTTTGGACATTTTTGTTCATTATATGTCTTACAATGTTACGAAATATACACTTCTTAAACGCTCCCAGTTCTTGTTGGTGTTTTTTATAAAATTCATCAGGTGAATCAAAAACTCCGAAATCTTGGTTTATTCCTTTGTTTTGAATGTAAGTATGGTTCAAATTCCAGTCAATAGGAGGATTTTCAAACTCGTTGGTATAAACACCAAATCCGCAAAATGTGGTTTTACAATCTTTATTTTTTTCTTGCAGTTGAGTCAAATATTCTTTGTCAAGAATGACTCCTTCCATAAAATACCATTGCTCATTTATATAGACTTCTACCCAGCTATGCAAAATATTTTTTGGAGAAAGTTGATACCAAATACCTGTAATTGCTCCTTTTTGCAATGCCTTATCAATGGTGAAACCGTGTATTCTGTTGGGAATTCCATTCGCACGCAAAAGAGCCATCAGTAGAGTTGCTTTTGTATTGCATTGCCCGTATCCATCTTTTAATACTTGTGTGGCAGAGATGTCATCTGCCAGATTGTAGCCAAATTTTATATCATCTCTTACATAATTGTAAATAGCTTTTACTTGGTCAATTGTATCCATTGTAAGCCATTTTTTATCTTTAATTAAAGACTGAATGGAACTGTCAGAATAGTTCAAAAGAGGCGTTTCTTTTAGATAATTTTCCATATTTTTTTTTAGTTTGATTGCGGAAATGCTTTTATTTGTACAGTTAAAACTAAAATAATGATTACACTTCGCATTTTTTATTATTTTAATTTATGATACAAAATTGCGAAATAAGACAGGCTTAAAATTGTATAAACTGGCTAATTTTTGTTGATAAAAAACTTGGGAGTTACTCCGAAAGTTTCAGTAAAAGTTTTGGTATAATGTGAACTGTCTGAAAACCCAAATGTATAAGCAGTATCAGTAATGGAGTTTTTGGTTAAATATGGCAGTGATTTCACCAATTTATTCCATAATTGATACCTTCTGAAAGTCAAATTAGTTTTTTCTTTAAATAAATGTAAAAAACGCGTAGATGAAAGGAAGCAATGAGCAGCAACTTCTTTCAAACTTAATACTTTTTCAAAATTCTTGTCCATAAAATCAAAAGCCTTGATAATTCTATCATCTTTCAAATGATGTTCTTGCTCACAAGAGCATCTGTAATTCGTGAAAATATTTGATATAGAATTACATAAACTGTCAAAATTTATTTTTTGGGTTTCAAATTTTTCAAGGATACTTATCAATTCGTTTGATAGATTTTCATTTAATTTTATGTATTCAGTTTTTTCAAATTTAGTAAATAATTGATGCCCGATGGCACTTAGCGGATTTATCAAAATTGTAAGTTGTGTGCCTTTACAAATTAAACGATGTTTTGTGTTTGAATTTATAAAAAAAGCATTACCCAAAATATCCGTTTTATTTTCAACAGTCAAGATTATATTTGATTTTACGGAAATGCTGATTTGTAAAGCAAAATGCTTATGAAACTTATTATCAATCAATTGCCCTATAAAAAAACCAAAATTTTTGTCAAAATAAAACATATTAAAGAAAAATAATTTTTACATCTTACCCCACCTCAATGATTTTTGAAAATCATCAGTGCTAAGGTTGATTAAGTTTAGTTTTTGTCACACAGGATTTCCTTTCAAAATTTTGGTAAAACTCGCTTTTTATATCCGAATGGGATTTTCCAAATGATTTTCGCCTTTGTTACTTTTAACGAATGAAATTTGTATTGTATTTCCGTTTTTGGCAAAGAAAACCTGATAGTTTCCTTTTGGAAGTTCCAAAATCTTACCCAGTGGATAATCGGACATATCGGGCTGAAGTTCGCCTCCTGTGGTATCTTCTCCTGCCCCCACAAAAACCCGCCCCGAAGGTACTTTTAAATACAGAAATTCTGCTCCGTGCAGGGTTTCGCAAACCTCAATAAGGTATTGACCATCAGCACCCAAATTCAGAAAAATCACATTTCCTTGATTGATTTCCTCGATTTCATCTTCCTCAATGCTCCACCAATCGGGCGTGTCATCAAAACGATGTTTTAGCGATGCCAAATCAAAAATAGACAATGTAGCCGTATCGGTTGTAATAGATATTTGACTATTCATACTCATTATTTTAATTTATTTCTAACTGTAATTTTTATAAATTAATGAATTGATTTTTAGTGATTTATGCCTAAAAAATCATATGTTTATGTAAATGAAAATTTTTCAAAATTAAAAAATATTCTTGTCATTTGATGAGTTCCATAGTTACCCACATATTTACATTGTCAAAACCGCTAACTTGCAGATTTAAAATCTGTTGCGGATACATTTTTTCACTTTTGAAAAATGCCCTACACGCTTTATAATCGGCTATTCCATAAAATTTTAGCCCAATATCTAAAATAATGCCCTGCGGATAAAAACAAATGATTTTTGCCAAAATGGGCTGTCCTATTTTTAGTTTTGATTTAAGTTCTTCCCATTTTTTTTGATATTTTTGGGTTGATTTTTGCCAAATTTCTTCAAACGCTTCTTGGTTGATTTCATCGGTAAGATATTCCAAACAATCGGCGTAACTTCCTTCGGGCAAACCAAATTTATCATTGATTTGGACGCTTGTATTTATCAGATTACCAGCAACATCGGTTATTTTCCGCAGACAATAATACTGCTCATCAAGCTCCAAAAACGAAGGATATTCATCAAATTCAGAGTCAAAAAGTCTGTAATATTTCATATTTTTGTTTCAAATCACAAAATTACAAAAACTTCTTTTTCAAAGCGATTAACAAATATTTTAATTCTACTTAAACTCAACGAGTTTATCATTTGACAGGTTGTTTTTAGATTTTATCGGTGTTGGATATTTTAATTATATTGTATCTTGCAGTTTGAAAGAATTTTAAGGATTTCGTTTTTCTTTTTGGTGGGAATTTTGTTGTATTTGAGGAATAATTCCTTCAAATTTTCTAAGGAATGTAACGCCGAAACATCGGTAATTTCGTTGCACATTAAGCTCAAACGATGTAATTTTTTTAGATTTTTCAATGGCGAAATGTCCGAAATTTTGTTATTATTCAAAAATAAAATTTCTAAATTTTCCATTGTTTCCAAAACCGAAATATCCGAAATTTGATTAAAAGACAAATCCAAATATTCCAGATTTTTAAATGGTTTTAGAAAAGAAATATCCGAAATATCTTCGCTCCCCAAAGTTAATGTTTTTAGCTTTTCCACTTCTTCTACAATGTTTTCAGGAAGTGTGTAAGGGGCTTTTTTTACAAAAAGTTGCTTAATTTTTTCGGGCAAATTTTCCCACCAATCTTTATAATCAAATGTATTCATAACGCTAATTTTTTGTTGTAAAATTACAGATTTATTCCCAAATCATCTTATTTCAACTTTTTCATTGTGTTACTTGCAAGTAACGATTTCATTTGAGTGATGGCGACTTTGTTGAGCTGGATAAGGCGTTCGCTTTGTGGCAAACCTTGACCGATAAGCAAGGCGTTGATGCTCTCCATATTGCTCAAAACTACCAACTGTTCCAAAGTGGCATCATCTCGCATATTGCCTTTGTGGTCAGGGTTTTGCTCCCGCCATTCTTTGGCAGTAAGCCCGAAGAGAGCCACATTCAATAAATCGGCTTCGTTGGCATACACAAAATTCGCTTGTTGCTTGGTAACGGCTTTCGGAATCAGATTTTCTTTGATGGCATCGGTGTGAATTTGATAATTGACCTTGGCTAAAGTTCGTTGTAAGTTCCATTCTAATTCCAGTCGGTTGTTTTCTTCGTCTTTGAGGCGTTGAAATTCTTTGATAACATAAAGTTTAAATTCTATTGAAATCCACGAAGCAAACTCTAAAGCGATGTCCTTATGGGCAAAAGTTCCACCGTATCTTCCTGATTTAGAAACAATACCTATGGCATTGGTGGTTTCAATCCACTTTTTGGGTGTCATTACAAAACTGTTTAATCCAGCTTGTTTTCTAAACCCCTCGAATTCGAGGGGTTTAAAATTTGGATTGTATATCGTTTCCCAAAAACCTAAAAGTTCGATAGTGTTACGGTTACGCATCCAGTTTTGAATAATGCTATCGGTGTGTTGAGCATCTTTGTGCCGAGCAAGGTCGGTTATAGAAAAATAATCATCTTGATTGTTTTCATACACAACAATTTCTACTCCTTGCACATTTATTTTCTTATTTTTAGCCATTTCTTTCTGAGTTAAAAATGTTTAATCCCTCGAAATCACAAAAATACGCAAAATACTCTTTATCAGCAGTTTGAAAATACCTACTCCACCTCAACGAGTTTATCATTCGGCAGGTCGTATTCATAGATTTTTTTGGTTTCTTGGTCGATGTAAATCCATTGCATAACGGTAAATTTATGCTCTTGGGTTTTCCCGATGCCCAGAACTATATAAGTTCTATCGTTTTTGGTCTGTTCTTCTATGGAAAATTCCAGTGTTTCGTTGTTTGCAACAGCATATTTTATCAAATCATTATCAGAATTTGCCACACAATATTCCACATCAAGATAAAAATTGTCAAAAAACTTTGGTGAGTAAGATTCAGAATAGTGATATTTCAGTTTTTTGGTGTATTTTTTTCGGAATTGTGAGACTTTCCCATCTTTTATTTTCTTGATATTGATAATCCAATCCGCAAGTTCTGGGGTTTCACCTTCACCAGCGATATAGATAGTGTCTTTTTCCCATTCTATTTCGCAAATATCACCTCGCAGAAGGCTTCTGTCTTCGTTCCTTTCATTGATGAAAAAATGCGTTTTTCCGTCTTTTTTGGCGGATAAAGTTCTATAATCGCCCTCATCATCGGCATAGGCTTCAAACACAAAAATACTTTTGAAAGTCTTGTTTTTCTTTTTTGTAGCCTGATTTTTAGCGGTTTCTATAATGTTTTGATTTTCAGTATTTTGTTGAATTTCATTTTTAGGCTGATTCCCGCACGATTGTAATGTTATGGTAATCAATAAGATATAGAATAGTTTCATTTTATTTTTTTCGCAAAATTACAAAAAATCTTGATAGTCAAACATTTTTAGCAATTTTCTAAACCATTGACCATTGACAATTAACCATTGACCATTGACAATTAATTGACTTGTAGACACTTTGTAGACGCTCATTTCTTGGTGGAGTGGGAGTTTGTGCGTAATTTTGCCAAAAGATTTAAGGAAAAATATTTGGTTCAACAAAACAGAAAATTACAAAATGAAAAAACAAGAATTAAGGCAAATTTATCAACAAAAAAGAGAAAATATCTCCCCAAAGGAAGCGATTTTACTATCAGAACGCATAAATAAACATATCATTAGGCAGTTTGAATGGCAAAAAATCCAAAATATTCATCTTTTTTTACCCATAAAAGACAAAAAAGAGGTGGATTTATGGGGATTTATCCGCTGGATTTTCTCAGAAATGCCCGAAAAATCACTTTTTATCCCAAAAATAATCGGAAATGAACTAAAAAGTTGCCTTCTTACGCCCGAAACGCAGTTGAAAACCAATCGCTGGGGCATTTTGGAAGCCACCGAACCACCTGTGAGCGAAAACACGCCCTTTGACTTGGTTATTACACCTTTGCTTTACGCTGATAATCAAGGGAATAGAGTAGGTTACGGAAAAGGTTTTTACGACCGTTTTTTCCTGAAAATCAATGATAACGCTGTGAAGTTGGGAGTCAATTTTTTCCCGCCCAATGAACCTATCTCGGATATTTTTTCGCAAGATATTCCGTTGGATATTTTAGTAACTCCCGAAAAAGTTTTTTCGTTTCAAGACAAAAGAACTGATAAAAACAAATTTTCAGAAAATATTTAAATTCTATAAACCAATGAAAAACAGGAATTATTTACGCATTTATGCCAATTTAGGCAAAGAAACTTACACCGAAGCCGAGAAAGAACTATTGGTAAAATCATTTGTCGCTAT
>JBGYFE010000039.1:0-10367 GCA_041819925.1 Capnocytophaga sp. | reverse complement strand
TCTTCGCTGTGCGGAAGTAATGCTTCTGTATGCTGAGGTAGCAAATGAGTTAGCTTCAACACCTACGCAAGATGCTTTGGACGCTCTCAATGCCGTACGCACCAATGCAGGACTTACAACCAAAACATTGAGCGATTACACCACCCAAGCAGCCTTCCGTGAAGCTGTCTATTTGGAACGCCGATTAGAATTGGCATTGGAGTGCGACCGCTGGTTTGACATTGTGCGTACCGGACAATTTTCGATCATCTTTTCTGGTGTGAGTACGCACCGGCAAATTTATCCTATTCCTACTGTGGAAATTGAAAACGTTAAGGATAAAACAGGTTGGCAGAATGCTGGATATTAGTAAAGGTTGGATTTATTGAATTTATCAAAATGTAAGTTGGAAAATATCCCCCTTACCCCCTTTAAAGGGGGAATTTGCGTGTGGTAAATTTCACGCTCCAAAACTCCCCCTTTGAAGGGGGTAAGGGGATGTAAAATTTAATTCAAACAAGTTCTTATATTTTTAAAATTACGAAAAAACCTCTGAAATATCAACGTAAGAATTCTTCACTTGCCCTTCTCCCAAAGGAGAGGGGTTAGGGTGAGGATTGAGGTAAGAATTTTTAATGAAATTAGTTTTTTTCTCAATTTTATCTGTATTTTTTATGTCGGTTTCGGCACAGAAAAAATATTCGTTAAAAAATTTCCCCAAAGATAAAATAATGGTGGTAGCACACCGTGGCGATTGGCGAGATGCCCCCGAAAATTCGATTTGGGCTATCAAAAAAGCTATTGAAAAAGGGGCTGATATGGTCGAAATTGATTTGGCGATGACTAAAGACAGCGTTCTGATATTGATGCACGATAAGATTATCGACCGTACCACTTCGGGCAAGGGAAAACCTTCGGACTATACGCTCAGCCAGATACAACAACTCTTCCTGCGTGACGGTTCGGGAGTTATCACCGAAATGAAAATTCCGACACTTGAAGAAGCGTTGCAGGTTGCCAAAGGAAAAGTGTTCCTGAATTTGGACAAGGCGTTTAACTACTTCGATTTGGTTTATCCTCTTGTTACTAAATACGAAATGCAAGATGAGGTTCTTTACAAAGGAAACGTTTCGTACGAAGAGTTTGACCGCAAATATGGAAAAATTAAGGACGATATTCTCTTTATGCCAATTGTCCGTTTAGAAAAAGGACAAGGTTGGGAGCTTATTCAACCTTATTTAGACCATTACAAACCTTACGGATTTGAATTTACTATCGGAAATACCGAAGAATTTATGATTGATTTTTCGATTTTGCAAAAAAAAGGATATAGTGTTTGGGTAAATTCGCTGTGGGCAGACCATTGTGCTGGCAATAATGATGATAAAGCACTTGAAAACCCCGATATATACCAGTGGTTTGTTAAAAATCATATCAACATCATTCAAACCGACCGTATTTCGGAATTGGTTTCGTTCTTACAGAAGAAAGGACTATCGACTTCTCCTCCTAAAAAATCCTGCAAAGAAAAGAAAATAAAAAAGAAAAAGTAGCGGAATTTTTATCAATACACCAACTTTATCAAGGTTGGAAAGTTTGAAAAAGTTTAATAAAAAACTTGGAGGCAATACGACTATCTTATAAAATGAAAAAAGTTATATTTTTGGAAAAATCATCAAAAACAGACTTGTTTTTACTCAAAAATATAACTTATAGGGGCTTTTTTTATCTCTTCATAGGTAAAAATTGATATTTTTGAATAAAATAAGGATTGTTTCAGTTCAAAAATCCGACTAAATGCTTTCTTACACACGTGTTTGGAGCTATTAATGCACCTTGACAGCTTCTCGCACGCGTGTTTGGAGCTGTCAAGGTAGCTAAACACCTTCTTGCACGCTTGCAAAAAACTATTAATGTGCCGAAATAGCTCTCTACACATTTGCAACAAATTGTTAATGAAAATAAGCAGATTAAAACAAACTATATAAAAACTAAAAATACAGATAGAAAACTTCAAGTTGAAAATTTTAAAACTAATTGTTAAAAAAAATAAGTGTATGATACAATATTTCAAAAAATCAATGCCTATTCCTGTGCAAGGAACGCCTGAGGAACAGGAAAAAAGATATAAAAAACTGAAATGGCAAGTTTTTCTTGCCGCCACTTTTGGGTATGGATTCTATTATGTTTGTCGGTTGAGCCTCAATGTGGTTAAAAAACCGATTGCCGATAGCGGATTTCTGACCGAATCGGAGTTAGGAATCATTGGCTCTGCTTTGTTTTTTTCGTATGCTTTCGGAAAATTCATAAACGGATTTTTGGCAGACCATAGCAACATCAGACGATTTATGAGTGCAGGATTGCTTATTTCTGCTTTGACAAATTTGGCAATGGGATTCAGCCATTTATTTCTATTTTTTGTTGTTTGTTGGGGTGTAAATGGTTGGGTACAATCTTTCGGGGCGGCATCGAGCGTTGTGGGGCTTTCGCGTTGGTTCAAAGACAAAGAACGAGGTAGTTTCTACGGATTTTGGAGCACCAGCCATAACATTGGAGAGGCACTTACTTACATTCTTACGGCTGTTGTAGCTTCCTATTTTGGCTGGCGTTATGGCTTCATTGCTGCTTCTATTGTAGGAATGGTAGGTGCTACTATTTTGTTTTTCTTTTTTCACGAAAGTCCTGAAAGCAAAGGGCTCCCGCCTGTAAACACACAGTATGAAGAAAAGAAAAGCGTTTGGGGCAAACAGGTCGATGTGCTGAAAAATCCGTATGTGTGGATGCTCGCTTTTTCGTCGGCCTTTATGTACATCTCGCGTTATGCAGTAATAAGCTGGGGACCTTACTATTTTGAAGCCGCCAAAGGATATACGCTCACCCAAGCCAATACATTGGTTTCAATCAGTGCGATATGTGGCATTTTAGGGACAGCTTCCTCTGGGTTTATTTCTGACAAATGGTTCAAAGGACACCGAAACGCTCCGGCGTTTATTTACGGCATAATGAACATAACTGCATTAGTGCTAATGCTTTACACTGGCAAAAGCTGGATAACTGACATTGCAAGTATGGTGATTTTCGGCTTAGCGATTGGGGCACTCATTTGCTATTTGGGCGGTTTGATGGCAACCGATATTGCATCAAAACAGGCTTCGGGAGCAGCGCTGGGAGTTGTCGGGATAATGAGTTACCTTGCCGCAGGTATTCAAGACATCGCCAGCGGGTATCTTATTGAAGGAAACAAAACCATTGTAAACGGACAAACAATTTATAACTTTGATGCTATTTCTCTATTTTGGATTTCGGCAGCTGTTCTTTCTGTAATTTTTGCGTTATTTACTTGGAAAAAGACATAGAATAAATGAGTTTTATTTCATAAAAACGAATATCTACATAAATTTGCGTAAATTTGCCCCAAAAATAGTAATAATATGGATAATAAATTTGACCCGACAGAACACCCGCACAGACGTTATAATCCATTAATGGACGAGTGGATTTTAGTATCGCCACATCGAGCAAAACGCCCTTGGCAAGGACAGCAAGAAAAGGTCAACGAAGAAAAACGCCCTGACTATGACCCTACGTGTTATCTTTGTCCTACAAACGCTCGTATTGGAGGAGAGAAAAATCCAGATTATCAAGAACCTTATGTTTTTACAAACGATTTTGCTGCTCTCAAAAGCGATGTAATTCCCGCTCCCGAAACTGATACTATTTTTTTTAGGTCTGAACCCGAAAGCGGACTTTGCCGAGTGGTGTGTTTTTCGCCTCGTCACGATTTAACCCTTCCTGAAATGGAACTCACTCACATTGAAAAAGTTGTAAAAACGTGGATTGATGAATACCGAACACTCGGTGCGATGCCTAACATTAATCACGTACAAATTTTTGAAAATAAAGGAAGCGTAATGGGGTGCAGTAACCCACATCCACACGGGCAAATTTGGGCTCAAAAAAGCCTTCCGAGCATCGTTCAAAAGTTAGACAATCAACAAAAAAACTATTTCGACACACACAACACCACTCTGCTGGGAGATTATGTAAAAGCAGAAATTGAGAAAAAAGAGCGTATCATCATCAACAATCAACACTTTGTGGCGTTAGTTCCCTATTGGGCAGTGTGGCCTTATGAAACAATGATTATTTCTAAAAGAAATATAAACAACATAAGTGAATTCACTGCGGAAGAAATTTCAGATTTTGCCTTGACTTTGAAAATTTTAACCACTAAATACGACAACTTGTTTGAAACTTCTTTTCCGTACTCAGCAGGAATTCATCAAGCACCAACCAATGGCAAGGACAACAAACATTGGCACTTTCATATGAATTTTTATCCGCCTTTGTTACGTTCAGCAACGGTCAAGAAATTTATGGTGGGTTATGAGATGATGGCAGAAGCACAACGTGATATCACTGCCGAACAAAGTGCCGAAAGATTACGAGGGCTCTCTGAGGTACATTATAAAAAACAGTAAAACACTTTTTTTCAAAAACAACTTCGCCAAAGTTTTAATAGCTTTGGCGATTTTTTGCGAAAAATACGTACTGAATTTGCACCTTGCTTAGGACACTCTGCACGATTGGAATACAGAAAACAACCTATCCTAAAAATAGAGATTATTATTATTGCCGATAATAATGCTCTTTGCAACCTACAAACAAAACACTCCTAACAAGGTTTCTCTTATCTTTTTTAAAGCTAATGTAATTTGATTTTCAACGGTTCTTTTTGAAATGCCATAATGTGAGGCGATAGCGTCGTTGCTCATTCCTTCATTGCGGCTCAAATTGAAGATTTCTTGACAACGATTCGGAAGGTTTTTCAATACAGCATTGATTTTTTGTTCAGTACTATCCAATTCGTGCTGCAAAGTAATATCGGCATCAATAGCAATTGACTGAATGACCTCTATTTGGGTGTTATTGAGCTTGTTATCTCGTAAGTAATTGTACACTTTATAGCGAACCGCCTTAAATAAATAGGATTGAATACAAACATTTTCAATACTTTTGCGTCGATTCCAATAATCTATCCAAACTTCCTGCACCACATCTTTTGCTACGTCTTCATCCATCACAATGGATTGCGCAAAAGCATACAAAGGCTTCCAAAGCAAATCAAAGAGCTTGCTAAAAGCCTTTTTATCATCTTGTTGAATCTTTTGATGAAGTATGGAAAATTCAGAATGCATCTAACAATCAAAATACTGATACAGTCGCAAATATAAGATTTTTTCGTGAATTTAAAATTTCTTTAATTTTATTTGTTGTGCATACGCTTATTTCTATCCGTAACAAAAAAAATGATATTTTTTTTCATTTTTTACCTTTTTTATTTTAACTTTGTAGGCAAAACAACGTATTATTATTTTTTAATAGTCTTTTTCCCAATAAAAATAAACACTAAAAGTACTCAAACAAAGTGGTAAAATAGAATAATTACCCAAAATTCGTTCATCAAGAAAAACTTCTTACGCAACAATATTTCACTGTAAATCAACTATTAACTTGTTACTAAAAATCAAAAAACAAGATTTTTAAAACAAAAAAGAGATAAAAAGGTATTTTATTCTGAATTTGTTCATATATTTGCCCAATAAAACAACTATTTTAAATTAATTTTGTATGAAAAAATTTTTTTTAACACTATCAACAATTGCAATTATCTTCATAAGTTGTGGAGACAACAAGAAGAAAACGTCTGAAACAACTTCTGAACCTATGGTTACAGAACAGCAAAAAGAGACAGCTGCGCCAGTTGCTGACCCTACGGATTTTATGTCAAACAAAGGCATCGGTCCCGTTAAAAGTGTAACACTCAACGAAAAGATTGATGAAGCAATGGCGAAGAAAGGTGAGGAACATTTCAAAACGCTTTGTGTAGCTTGCCACAGACCCGACAAAAAATTCATCGGACCTGCTCCAAAAGGAATTTTGGAAAGACGCTCGCCTGAGTGGGTGATGAATATGATTATGAATCCTGAGGAAATGATTCAAAAAGACCCAATTGCAATGCAATTGCTCAAAGAAGCCAATGGAGCACCAATGGCAAACCAAAATGTGAGTGAAACCCAAGCACGCGAAATTTTAGAATATTTCCGAACCATTCAATAAAAAAACTTAAATAAGTTAATATATGAAAAGTGTAATCAAAATGTTTGGAATGTTGGCAACCTCAGCATTATTTATGGGTTGCCCTTCTAACAATCAATCAGGTAAAGGAGGAGCATTAAGCACCGATGCAGCCTCAAAAGTGTATGTTAAACCGGGCGACCACGATGAATTTTACGCCTTTTTATCAGGAGGATTCAGTGGGCAAGTTGCGGTGTATGGTTTACCTTCGGGGCGACTTTTGAAAGTAATTCCCGTTTTCTCGCAAGACCCTGAAAAAGGATACGGTTACAACGAAGAAACCAAACCAATGTTGCAAACCACTCACGGATTCATTCCGTGGGACGACTCTCACCACCCCGAACTTTCGCAAACTAATGGCGAAACCGACGGACGTTGGCTCTTCATCAACGGGAACAATACACCGCGTATTGCACGTATCAATTTAGCAAGTTTTGAAACCGAAGAAATTATTGAAATTCCGAATAGTGCAGGAAACCACAGTTCGCCATTCACCACTGAAAACACGGAATATATCGTAGCGGGAACACGTTTCGCTGTGCCCTATCCGCAGGAAGACCGTCCTATTAAAGACTATAAAGGAAATTTCAAAGGGGTTATTTCATTCATCAAAGTTGACCCTCAAACAGGTCGTATGAATATTGAATTTCAAGTGCTAATGCCCGGATTTAATTACGATTTGGCACACTCTGGAAAAGGAGCTTCTCACGGCTGGACTTTCTTCACTACTTACAACACCGAAGAAGCCAATACGCTTTTGGAAGTAGAAGCCTCTCAAAACGACAAAGATTTCATTGCTGCCATCAATTGGAAAAAAGCAGAGGAATATATCAAAGCAGGAAAATTCAAAGAAATGAATGCTAACTATATGCGTAATGTTTATGATGAACATACACATATGGCAACCTCTGAAACCTTTAACAAAGTGAAAGTATTATCGCCCGAAGAATGCCCAGGATTGGTATATTTGCTTCCGACACCAAAATCTCCTCACGGAGTAGATGTTGACCCAACCGGAGAATACATCATCGGAAACGGAAAACTTTCTGCTGACCTTACTGTTCACTCTTTTTCAAAAATGCAAAAAGCCATCGAAGCTAAAAGTTTTGAAGGTGAGGCTTACGGAATGCCTATCTTAAAAATGGACGAAGTAGTTGGAGGCATCGTAAAAGAACCCGGACTTGGACCTTTACACACTGAATTTGATGATAAAGGAAATGCTTATACTACCTTCTTTATCTCTTCGGAGGTTGTAAAATGGAAAGTGGGAACGTGGGAAATTTTGGATAGAGCTCCGGCATACTATTCACCAGGACACTTGATGATTCCGGGAGGAGATAGCAAAAAACCTGACGGAAAATATTTGCTCGTGATGAATAAAATCACCAAAGACCGTTTCTTGCCAACCGGTCCTGAGCTTGCACAATCAGCTCAGCTATTTGACATTTCAGGTGATAAAATGGAATTATTGCTTGACTTCCCAACCATTGGAGAACCTCACTATGCACAAGGTATCCACGCAAGCAAAATTAAAGACAAATCGGTTCGTTTCTTCCCGCTTAAAGATAACAAACACCCTTACGTAACTAAATCACCTGCTGAGAGCAAAGTAGTGCGCGACGGAAACATCGTTCACGTGTATATGACTTGTATCCGCAGTAATTTTTCTCCTGATAATATTGAAGGAATTAAAGTGGGCGACAAAGTATATTTCCACGTAACGAATTTAGAACAAGATTGGGATATTCCGCACGGATTTTCTGTATTAGGAGCTGAAAATGCTGAATTGCTCATTATGCCAGGGCAAACAGAAACTTTATTCTGGGAGCCGAAATCAGTGGGAGTATTTCCTTTTTATTGCACTGACTTCTGTTCAGCACTTCATCAAGAAATGCAAGGTTACGTCAGAGTTTCGCCAAGAAATTCTAACGTAGAACTCAAATGGGGGTTAGGCACAGAATAGTTTAACTATCAAAAGAATTTTTGAAAATTGTAACCATTATTTATTATACTGCCTTTGCCAAAGTTCGTTTAACTTTGGCAAAGGTTCTTAATCGAAAACAATTTTCACAGCTGTTCTTTTCAGGAAATCACAATCGTTATGAAACATTTAGCTCGAATCATAATGTTAATTGCGGCGTTATTGCTTTTGCTGCTTTTCGCTTTTCCGATATGGAGCATTGAGCTGGAAGCTCCGCAATATCCCGAAGGGTTAAAACTCTATATTTGGATTAACCAAATCACGGGGGACACTGAATTTACGCTCAACAATATCAATATGTTGAACCATTACATCGGAATGAAAGCCATTACTCCTGCCGATATTCCGGAGTTGACTTATTTTCCGTATATTATTAGTATAATGTGCGGATTAGGAGTTATTTTTGCTCTCGTTGGTAAGCGCATTTTGTATCTGGTTTGGGCAACTATTTTAGGAGTTTTAGGAATTTTAGGAATTTATGATTTCTATTTGTGGGAATATGATTACGGACATAATTTAGACCCACACGCAGCCATAAAAGTTCCTGGAATGACCTACCAACCACCTCTTTTTGGTGAAAAATGGTTGCTTAATTTCCTTGCCAAATCATATCCCGATTGGGGAACGTATGCAATGGTTTTGGCTTTGATACTTGCTCTTGTTGCCTTTTGTGTGGCACGAAAACGAAAATAAAAAAATTAGTTTATTAAATATCCGAAAGGAGTTTTTGATTTTCTTTCAGAGAAAACAATTTTCCGAGATGATTCTGTAAAATCTGTGAGGGAATAAGAAACAAAATTATTTTAGGCGAAATATTGATTAATGTTTCGCCTAATTATTAAAATCAAATTTTATAAATATATATTGCAAATGAAAAAGATAATTCTGTGTGTGAGCATTGTTTTCACGGCAATTGCTTGCAAACCCGAAGCGCAGCCTATTAATTACGGGCAAGATGAATGTCATTTCTGTCAAATGACGATTGTTGATAAACAACACGCTGCTCAAATTGTTACAAACAAATCAAAAGTATATAAATATGATGCTATTGAGTGTATGTTGCAAGATAAAAAAGAAGATGTAGCGCTTTACTTGGCGTGCGATTATGCTTCTCCTGAAAAATTAATCGATGCTACGCAGGCTACTTTTCTTGTTTCTGAAAATATTCCGAGTCCGATGGGCGCTGACCTTTCTGCTTTTGAAAGTAAAGACACCGCACAAAAAACACACAATGAAAACGGAGGAAAACTTTACTCTTGGGAAGAAATTAAAAAACATATTAGAGAAGAAAACGAAATTTACCACTAACTTCCCTCCTACTCTATTCTTTTGAAAATTAAATAAAATGATTGTACGTTCCGTATAATAATTTTTTCGTTTTTTTGTAAGGGCGTATGCAATACGCCCCTACATTTATGGAAATCAACGCCTTTTGTTTTTATAACACATTATAATATTTTATTGATTGTATTTCAAAACGAATAATCATTTTAATTTTAATATTTCTGAGTACTCAGAAATGATAAAAAATTTAATTTAAACTTTTCTGAGCAATCGGGAACGTTAAAAAAAATAAATTAAACATTTCTGAGTAGTCGGGAAGATTAAAAAAAATAAATTAAACGTTCCTGAGCAGTCGGGAAGATTAAAAAAAACAAATTAAACGTTCCTGAATAGTCGGGAACATTAAAAAAAACAAATTAAACGTTCCTGAGTAGTCGGGAACGTTAAAAAAAATAAATTAAACTTTCCTGAGCAGTCGGGAAGGTTAAAAAAAACAAATTAAACGTTCCTGAGCAGTCGGGAACGTTAAAAAAAATAAATTAAACGTTCCTGAGTAGTCGGGAAGGTTAAAAAAAACAAATTAAACGTTCCTGAGTAGTCGGGAAGGTTAAAAAAAACAAATTAAACGTTCCTGAGTTTTTAGAAAAATTTAAATGAATAGCTTAAATTTTACTGAGTATTCAAAAATAATAATCAAAAATATTTTTAATAGCACTAAAACATCAGAAAATTTAAAAATAAGCAATTTATATTTACGAATTTATCCAATCGTAAAAATTTAAACAAAAGAAAGCTATTCGCTTGTGAAACAGAATTCAATAATAGCTAAAAAACATACTATATCTTGAAGAAAAAATATTTTATTTTGATTCTTTTATCAAGTTGGATAATTAGAATTAATTACGCCCAAAGCATCACAGTCTGCCCCAATTGTGCGATAAAATCCGTGAAAACAGCCATAAGCCAAGCCAAAGAAGGAGATACT
>JBGYFE010000038.1:0-3591 GCA_041819925.1 Capnocytophaga sp. | reverse complement strand
TTTTTATGATATTATAAAAAACCAATTGATGACGAAAATAGATTTAAACTCATTGAAAACTTATGGTGCAATATATAATTTTATTAATGAATATTCAATAATATTGGTAAATAGTACTATCATTTCATCCTTTGATTATATTCAAGAAAAGATACTTTGGCAATACGATTTAGAAACTTATTTCCAACAACCTGCCAAGATAATGGAAGGCAGAGTTTTAGTTGTAGAGGATAGAATTATCTTTTTCGCTCATACCGAAGATTGGAGTAATTATGCTACTTTTGTGCTGGATGCTCAAACGGGGGAAGTGCTAAATAACCCAAAGGAAACTATTTTTGGAGGAAAAATGTACTTGTTCGATGGTTTTTTATGGCAAAAGAAAGACAAAGGTTTTGCCAAAATGAACCCTAAAACTTTTGAAATCACACACTATGATTTGACAAAAGAGCTACCTACCGAAATAATAGATAACATAACAATGGCTTACCATAACGGTATTATTGCGGTAAGTGCCAAACCAGAGAGAGGCAGCATTCGTAGCTTGGTTTTACTTTTCGATACCAATACGGGGAAAATCGTTTGGCGTAAAGAAATTCTACACAACGAGAACAAGCCTTCAAACAATGAGAACAGACGCCAAATACAAGAAATACAAATGAATGACAAATATTTAGCTGTATCAACAACAGGTTTTTCTCTCTATATCTTTGAAAAACAAGATATTGAATAGAAGTAAAAAACTGTGATAATTGCGTAACCTCAAAAGTGATAAAAGAGCAGTTTATTGAACGCGATTTGTTTAATGCTACCGATATTTCTCAAATACAATGGCGTATAAAAGGCAATAAACTATCCAAAGAAAAAGTATTGGAATATTTGTCTTCAAAAGAAGGAAGAGAGATGTTGGATAATAAAAAAATAATTAGATTATTTGATGATTATGCTGAAAAAATTAAGCATAGCAAAGAGATTACTAATACAAATGACATATTAGAACTTTTGAAGAGCAATGAAAATTGGTATAATTTAATTTTTAAGTAAGATGATAGCAATTAAGGCAATAGACAATGTAGAAGAATTTGAAATATTAAATGATAGAATCTGTATAGGAAATAAGAATGAAATTACTGTATATGATAAGTTTTTTAATATATCAAACAAGGTTAATGTTGGTGTATTTTATATGGTTAAGTTTTGTAGTAATATCGTAATACAACCAAAAGAAAATGAAAGGGATAGAGTCATCATTATAAATGAAAACCATAACCATAGATTATTGGATAATATAATTCTTTTGAAGAATTATATAGATAAAGATTTTATCTACATTCTCGATTCCAATCACACTATCGGTAAATATGATTGTAAGCTGAATAAAATTGAAGAATATAAAAATATTGGAAGATTTCCAAAAATTTTTTTTGACAATTGTTACATAAGATTGAGCGATAATATAAGTTGTTATACTATTCAAAACAACCAAACTCTCTGGCAACACTCTTTTTCAGACTTATTAGAAGGTGAAAAAATAGTGCAAGTTGGGGATACTATTATATATAAAGATTTTCTATACCTTTGTTTAAAAGACGGCAAAAATGAAAAAAATAATGCTACTTTTTGCATTAATATAGAAACAGGAAAAGTAGTAAGTATGTATAAAGGTTTTTATGGTTTTTTGTTTTTAGAAGAAGACAATATATATACTTCGTATATTTATTCCGTAAAAAAACTAAGTCTGATTTTAGGAGAAATTACAGAATATAATTTTGAAAATATTTTAAAACCGAAAGATTTAAAAATTCATTGGGATAAATCCATTATAAAGGATAATAAGCTGTATTTTGTTGATTTTAAAATATATTCTACAAACCGAATGGGAATTATAGATATGGAAAAATGTGAGCTTATTTGGCAAAAAGATTTTGAAATCAATGATGGCATCAATGACAACATTCAAGAAATACGATTGGTAGAGAATCGCCTTTATGTGCATTGTTCTGATAATACCTTGCATATTTTTGAAGAAGAAAATTAAAACAATGGAAACGATAAAATTCATATTATATTCATTGATGCGTATGGCAATTGCAGGAGTTGTTGCTTTCGTGATGGGAGGTAATATTTTAGAAGCTGGGAAAGAAATAAATACTTCCCCTAAAAAATATACAGAGGTTGAGAGAATAAGTTTTTGGTATCACAATATGAATGCCAATCATTTAAATGTTAGTTTTGAAGTGGTTGATGATGTTGTTGATTGTCAATATTTTACTCCTGACAAAAAGCAAGATAAATTATTGGAATTGTTACAATCTGAAAAAATAATAAATTCTCCCAGTGCTTTTTTAGAAAGAATCCCAAAGGAAGAATTTGAAGCCAATCAAGTTAAATCCTTATCAGACTTAGACATTTCCCAAGTTGAAGTAAACGGAGCAAAATTTTTTACAGTCAAAGCAAAAAAGCACCCCATACACTTAGAAAAAGACCAGCTTAAAGCCTTGCATTCGTTGGAAATTATTCGTGATAATGAGAATGATATTCAGTTTTTGGCTGTAAATGGAAAAACCCTTTTAGGAAGTAAATCTATTTTACGTAAAGTAATAACCATTGGTTTAGGTTATATTGTTATCATTACTGGAGGTTTGGCTTTTTTATTGATGCCCTTCAATATGTATATTCAAGTAAAAAGGCATCACAATCAAGGAGAACCTTATTATATTCCCAACAAATGGGATTCACTTAAAAATTTCTTTGATATATTTAGAAGATAGGTAAAATACGTTTTTTGTTTTCGCAGCCTGTGTGAGCGTTCCGCTCGTGTCTATTTTGAGGTATGAGAGAAATGCTCGCACCGATGGAGGGGGTATTGAAACAATAAACGAAGGAGATAATATGAAATCACACCCATTAAAATGTCGTTATAATGCTGACACTTGGGCAAATACTAAAAACCAACATTTTAGATTTTTTTTAAATAATTACCCTTATTTTTTGTTTTTTTGAGGATTCATATTAAATTTACACGCAAATTTGTTATTATCAATGATAAGAAAAATACTACTTCTTGGTTTGTTTTTAGCTTTTTGTTTCTGTGGGTACGCCCAAGAGCAAGAGCAGATAGAAAATGCTTTCAAAGAAGCCCATTGGGCAGAGAGTTTGGAAGATGTTACAGAACTTCCTGTGGGCATTCGCGAAACCAAGGACGGAATGGAGTACGCCATTGTCATCACCCAAGCTACTTTCCTGCCTGACAGAACATTAGTAAATGCTTATGCACGGCTTACTGTCCCCGATAGTCAAAGTCCTGCGGGTAAAAAACAGTTATTTTTTGGTGCTACGGGACTTTCTTTTTCTTTTCAAGGACAAATTGTGGGCGATATGCGTCTTTCTCTTCTGGGTGATTTCACGGTGAGTTCCAACAAAAATTGGGATTTTCTCTTGCGTGGAGGGAACATCAATGTATCAACAGGTGATACCATAAACGATTTTACATATCTCATCTTTGATTGTGAGGGACTTAAAGAAATTGCTCTAAACGGAATTGTACGTATTTCACAAGACCTTATCGTACCAGTAGAAGAACAAACATTTAAT
>JBGYFE010000037.1:0-3774 GCA_041819925.1 Capnocytophaga sp. | reverse complement strand
TTTCTTGAATAGCCTCTTTCAAACCTTGTGCATTACGCGCCATACCTACTTTATCCCACATCACTTTTCCAAGTTTTTTGTGGTAATAATCTACCGAATGTGTACCTTTATTATTGATAAAGAATTCCAAACGCTCTTGAACAACACGCTCTGCTTCTGCAAATTCAGGCAAATCAGTCGAAATTTTTCCTGTACGAATATCGGCTGCTAAATAATCTCCGATGGTGTAAGGAAGCACGAAATATCCGTCTGCCAAACCTTGCATCAAAGCCGATGCTCCCAAGCGGTTCGCTCCGTGGTCAGAGAAGTTTGCCTCACCGATACAATAACAACCTGGTATTGTGGTCATTAAGTTATAATCTACCCAAATTCCACCCATAGTGTAGTGTGTCGCTGGGTAAATCATCATCGGAGTTTTGTACGGATTTTCATCAACGATTTTTTCGTACATTTGGAAAAGGTTTCCGTATTTGGCTTCAACGATTTTCTCTCCTCGTTTGATAATTTCTTCTTTGGAAGGATTTTCAATTCCGTGGATTTTACATTGCTCTCTTCCGTAACGCTCAATAGCAGAAGAAAAGTCCAAATACACGGCTTCTCCTGTGGCATTCACGCCGTAACCAGCATCACAACGTTCTTTGGCTGCACGTGAAGCGATGTCGCGAGGAGCTAAGTTTCCATAAGCTGGATAACGTCTTTCTAAGTAGTAATCGCGGTCTTCTTCGGCAATTTCAGTAGGTTTTTTGCGTCCTTCACGAATGGCATATACATCGTCCATTTTCTTTGGCACCCAAATACGTCCGTCATTACGAAGCGATTCTGACATCAGCGTTAATTTTGACTGATAATCTCCCGAACGAGGAATACAAGTTGGGTGGATTTGTGTAAAGCAAGGATTCGCAAAGAAAGCTCCACGTTTGTGCGTTTTCCAAGCAGCCGTTCCGTTACAGCCCATCGCATTGGTTGAAAGGAAATATACGTTTCCGTATCCACCTGTTGCAATTACCACAGCGTGAGCTGAATGACGTTCTAATTTTCCTGTTACCAAATCACGCGCAATGATACCACGTGCTTTTCCATCAACAATCACAATATCAAGCATTTCGTGACGGTTGAACATATCAATTTTCCCACGTGCTATTTGTCGGTTCATTGCCGAATATGCTCCTAAAAGAAGCTGTTGCCCTGTTTGTCCCTTTGCATAGAACGTACGAGAAACTTGTGTTCCACCAAATGAACGGTTATCTAAAAGTCCGCCGTAATCACGTGCCAACGGAACACCTTGTGCCACGCATTGGTCGATGATATTTCCTGAAACTTCCGCTAAACGGTACACGTTGGCTTCACGAGCACGGAAGTCGCCTCCTTTTACGGTGTCATAGAAAAGTCGGTAATTGGAATCTCCGTCTCCCATATAGTTTTTAGCGGCGTTAATACCTCCTTGTGCTGCGATGGAGTGCGCACGACGAGGTGAATCTTGGTAAGCAAACGCTTTTACGTTATAGCCCAATTCCGCCAAAGTAGCTGCCGCAGAACCTCCTGCAAGCCCTGTTCCCACCACGATAACGTCTATATTACGCTTGTTAGCAGGATTGACCAAATTAATTTTATTCTTATGCTTGGTCCATTTCTCTGCGATAGGACCTTCTGGAATTTTTGAATCTAATTTCTTCATACTTCTTACGAATTACAAGTTATTAAAATAATGGAACAAAGCAACAAAAATAAATCCGCCACAAATTACCACAGAATAGATATTTCCGCATTTGCTGATGAATTTTTTGCGTTTGTCATCTTTCAACCCGATGGATTGGAATGAAGATTGGAAACCGTGAATAAGATGCAGGTAAAGGAACACGAAACCTAACACGTAGATAACCACAGTGATAGGATTGCTGAGCGTGTGTACAAGTTCTGCATAGTAACGGAAGTTTCCGTCTGCTCCTAAACCTGACATATCACCATTAATATACTTCACCGTCATTTCGTGTGCCCAAAAATCTTTTAAGTGAAGTACTAAAAATAGTAGAATTGCTGCTCCGCTGTAAATCATATTACGTGACATCCAAGTGGAATTGGCTGCCCCGTTATACCGAGCATAAGCATTCACCCCGCGTGCTTTTCTGTTCTGGATTTCCAAAACAAAACCCATCACGAAGTGGAAGATAACTCCCAACATCAAAATGGGTTGCATAAGTCCTTGAATAAGCGGGTTGGTTCCCATAAAATGTGATAACTCGTTGAACAAATCCGGACTGAAAACCGAAGTGAGGTTCACCGCCAAGTGTATCACCAAAAAGACAATCAAGAAAAGCGCCGACAATGCCATCGCCACTTTTCGAGCAATAGATGTTTTAAATAGTGCTGCCATTATGTTTGTTAATTATTACTTAAATTTCTCACAAAAGTACAGTTTTTTTATGTTTTGAGCAACTAAAAAATGTTTATTATTGTAATTTATAATGATTATAATTTAAGCAAATTCATAAAAGACAGTAAAAAAGCTATTTAGAGAAAAATCAAACAAAATATTTCCGTAAAAAGAAAAAAGAAAACTTTTGTTGGATTACAAAAAAAAGCGCCCAATTCTGTTTTTCAGTAAGAAGTAGAATTGAGCGCTTTCGCACTTTAATACAAATGCAGGATATTTTTTTTTAACTTTCCATCTAATACACTGAAGCCGCTTTGAACAAACCAATAGACATATTTTGCTTGATTTTGCTCAAAAGCTCCTCCCCTGCTTGATTCACATTACCATTATCAGTGGTAAGAGTAATTTTATTTTTGCCTCCCAACACACTGCTGGCATTCACATCAAAACGAATATTTTTAGTTTCATCAGATGAGAGGGATAAAACTGTTGGTAAATCTAATGTAAAAACCATTGAATGCTCAACATTTTCCGACGGATTGCTCGTCAAATAAAAACTAAATGGATTTGTGTCTGTTGATGCAATAGTTTCTGCCCACATTCCTTCGAAATTGGTATGCTTATACCCCTTTGCCCATTCCCATACCATATCGGCAGCTGTGGCAACATTCCAAAAGGTAGATTGATTTTCCTGCCCAAGTTTCCAAGCCTCATTAGAAATTCCTAAACGAAACTTAATTTTAGTGTATTCCCCTATTGGTATATCCTCCAAGGTAATTGGTAAAGGCAACTGTGTTCCGTAATGAACCACCAAAAAAGCTCCTTTATTGGGGTTTGTGTAATGATATTTTACTTCCTCCTCATCGGATTTTATTAATGAAATATCACTAATTATATACGAAAATCTTGAAAAAGTAAGTTTTTGACTAATAGGAGGAGGTGTCGTGTAATCTTGATTCAAATTCAAAACTGCATCTTGATAGTTGTGTTGAAATTCTAAAACTACTTTTCCTTTTTGGCTTTGTGGTTGTGGCGTAGAATCATCTTTTTTACAAGAAACCAACGCTATTACGATTAAAATTGCTAAAAATGTTTTTTTCATTTCTCTAAATTTGTTATTCTTCTTTATTCTGGTGCGAAATTAGTTTTTATTTTCCGTATAAAAAATTATTTTCATTACTTTTTTCTTTTTTTAACGATAAATTTCGTATTTCAAAAAATTTTATTTGGTAAAAATACAAAAAATGTATAGAAATTATTCCTTGAAAAATACTCACTGATTTTTTCAACTTGACAGATTTTTCAAAAGAATTAGTATATTTGCGGAATGAAAAATCTTTATAAATGCAACACCAATTTTTCAACATCAAAGAAGCCAGCCAATGGGCTACGGAATATATGGG